>CAIMLY010000049.1 GCA_903842425.1 uncultured Alphaproteobacteria bacterium
GGTGACGCAGGGATTCGAACCCTGGATACCCTTTCGGGTATGACGATTTAGCAAACCGTTGCCTTCAGCCACTCGGCCACGTCACCAGTCCCCGGCGGGGAGCGCCTCTCTTAGCCGAAGGCGGCGGCGGGGCGCAACGGCCTCCTGTCCGGCGCGGGGTTGTGCTAACCGGGCGTCGGATGATCCCGGAGACCCCCTGATGCGCCCTGCCCCCGCCCTCGCCCGTTCCGCCCTGGACGGCCTCGCCGCCGTCACCCTGCTCGTGGCCGGCGCCACGGGCGCTCGGGCGGACGCCCCCCGGGGCCTGACGGCCAGGGACCTGGTGACGCTGGACCGGGTCTCGGACGTGCGCCTGGCCCCCGACGGGCGCTCGGCTGTCTACGTCGTGCGGCGCACCGACTGGGAGGCCAACCGCGGCCGCACCTCCCTGTGGCGGATCGACCTTTCCGCGCGCGACGCCGAGCCCGCGCCCCTGGCGGCGGTGGGCGATGACGTGGGCTCGCCCCGCTTCAGCGCGGATGGACGCTGGATCTACTTCCTGTCCGGCCGCTCGGGCTCGAGCCAGGTCTGGCGGGCCCCGTCGGCCGGCGGCGCTCCCGAGGCGGTGACCCGCCTGCCCCTGGATGTCGAGGCCTACCGGCTCTCGCAGGACGGACGGACCCTGGTTCTGGGGCTGGCGGTCTTTCCCGACTGCGGCGACCTGAAATGCACGGCCGACCGGCTGGCGGCCCCGAAGGTCCCCTCGGGGCGGGCCCATGACCGGCTCTTCGCCCGGCACTGGGACACCTGGGCCGACGGGACCCGCAACCACCTCTTCGCCCTGGGCGTCGAGGCGGCACTCGCGGGCCAGGCCCCGACATCCCTGACCCCTGGCCTGGACGCCGACGTTCCCGGCAAGCCGTTCGGCGGCGAAGACGACTTCACCCTGACTCCCGACGGGACGTCGGTGATCTTCTCCGCCCGGATCGCCGGAAAGACAGAGGCCTGGAGCACGAACTTCGACCTCTTCCAGGTCCCGCTGGCCGGCGGCGCCGCGCCGGTCAACCTGACCCCGGAGAACCCCGCCGGGGATTCCACACCGGTCCTGTCGCCCGACGGGCGCACCCTCGCCTGGCTGGCCATGAAGCGGCCCGGCTTCGAGGCCGACCGCAACGGGATCATGGTGCGTGACCTCGCCACCGGGCGGACGCGCGAACTCGCCCCTGGCTGGGACCGGTCTGCCGAAGGCCTGAAGTGGTCGCCGGACGGGCGCCGGCTCTACGCCCTGGCCCAGGACGTCGGCCAGCAGCGTCTCTTTGTCTTCGACGCGGCCCGGGGCGGAACGCCACGCCCCCTGACGGGCGAGGGGCACGCCGGCGGCTACGACGTCGGGACCTCGGGCCTGGTCTTCATCCACGACACCCTGACCGGGCCCGCCCAGGTCTGGAAGGCGCGGACCGACGGCGCCTCGCCGGTCCAGCTGACCTGGCACAATGCCGAGCGGCTGGCCCAGGTGAAGATGGGCGAGCCCACCCAGTTCTCCTTCGCCGGGTGGAACGGCGAGACCGTCCATGGATACGTGGTGCGCCCGCCGGGCGCCCAGCCGGGACAGAAGTTCCCCGTCGCCTTCCTGATCCATGGCGGGCCCCAGGGCTCCTTCGGCAACCTCTGGCACTACCGGTGGAACGCCCAGACCTACACGGGCCGGGGCTATGCGGTGGTGATGATCGATTTCCACGGCTCCACCGGCTACGGCCAGGCCTTCACGGACTCCATCTCCCGGCACTGGGGCGACCGGCCCCTGGAGGACCTGCAGAAGGGCTGGGCGGCGGCGCTGGAGCGCTTTCCCTGGCTCGACGGCGACCGGGCCTGCGCCCTGGGCGGCTCCTACGGCGGCTACATGGTCAACTGGATCGCCGGGAACTGGAACGGGCCCTGGAAGTGCCTGGTGAACCACGCCGGCCTCTTCGACACCCGGGCCATGGCCTACTCCACCGAGGAGCTCTGGTTCACCGAGTGGGAGAACGGGGGCATGCCGCACGACAATCCGGCCGGCTACGAGGCCTTCAACCCGGTCA
>CAIMLY010000050.1 GCA_903842425.1 uncultured Alphaproteobacteria bacterium
CACAATCCCGAGGTCCTCTGGACCGACAACCTGCACCCGGGCTACGTGCGCCTGGAACTGTCCCGCGCCGAAGGCCTTGCGACCTTCCTGGCGACCCCTGGCCTGGAACGCCCGGGCGCCCGGGCAGAGGTGCTGGCCCGCTGGCGGATCGAGAGGGGGGCGTCCGGGCTCGTCCTCGGCGAGGCCCCGGGCCGGATCAGCCCTAATCGACCTTAAGGGCTTTCGGTAAGGGCGCGATAAGGCCTTCGCCTCATGATTAAGTGACGTGTCCGAATCCTCTCCAAGGGGCCCGGGGAACAATGAAGCGCCACATCTGGTTCCTTCTGATGACCGTACTCCTGGTCGCCGGCTGTGGCGGCGGGGGTGGCGGTGGTTCTGGCGGGGGAGGGACGGGCCCGGCCCCGATCCCCGGCCCGACGGAGGCTGAGGCTGGCCGGCTGCTGGCCCAGGGCTCCTTCGGCGCCACCGAAGCCGACATCGACGCGGTCCGCGCCGGCAGCGCCGAATCCTGGATCCGCAGCCAGATCAGCACGCCGCCGCCTTCCGTCTCGCATCAGGCCGCGCTGGAGGCCCAACTCGCCGAGATGCGGCAGACAAATCCCAACGCCCAGCTCAACCCGGACCATTTCTTCGACACCTGGTGGCGCTCCGCCGTCACCGGGCCAGACCAGCTGCGCCAGCGCGTCGCCTTCGCCTACTCGCAGATCTTCGTCATCTCGCTGGCCTCGGACGTCATCGAGCCCCTCGGCGCCGCCGCCTACTACGACATGCTGACGGCCAACGCCTTCGGCAACTACCGGGACATACTCCAGGCCGTGACGCTCAATCCCATGATGGGGCGATACCTGACCTACCTCGGCAACATGAAGGAAGACCCGGCGGGCGCCCGGACTCCCGACGAGAACTATGCCCGGGAAGTCATGCAGCTGATGACGATCGGCCTGTTCCAGCTCAACCCCGACGGGACGCCGAAGCGCGACGTGAGCGGCAGGCCGCTCCCCGCCTACACCCAGGCCGACATTTCCGGCCTGGCGAAGGTCTTCACCGGTTGGTCCTGGTACAGCCCGACGCCGACATCCTCGTCCTTCTTTGGCGGGAACCGTCCCGCGGACTCCATTGTCCGGCCGATGATCTTCTATCCCCAGTACCATTCCACCTCGCAGAAGAGTTTCCTGGGGGAGACCATCCCCGCCTCACCGACCGTGGATGGACCGGGCGAGCTCAAGATCGCCCTCGACACCCTGTTCAATCATCCGAACACGGGCCCCTTCGTCTCCCGGCAGCTCATCCAGCGGCTGGTGACCAGCAACCCGTCTCCCGGCTACGTCCAGAGGGTTGCAGGGGTCTTCGCCAACAACGGGGCTGGGGTCCGGGGGGACATGGCCGCAGTCGTCACCGCCATCCTGATGGACCCCGAGGCCCGCACGGCGTCGGTCGCCGAGGATCCGGCCTACGGGAAGCTGCGCGAGCCGGTGATCCGGGTGACGCACATGCTCAGGGCCTTCTACGGGACCTCGCTCAGCAGCAAGTGGCTCGTCCACTCGACCAGCGCCAGCACCTCGCTCGGACAGTCGCCGCTCTACGCCGCTTCGGTCTTCAACTTCTGGCGTCCCGGCTACGTACCCCCGGCGACGACGGCGCTCGGGACCCGCGGCCTGGCCGCACCTGAGTTCCAGATCGTCAACGAGGTGACCAATGCCGGCTATGTGAACTCCATCTCGCAGGTCGTGAACTCGGGGCTCGGGATCGGGAATGACGTCCGGATCTCCTTCAGCAACGAGACCCTGATCGCCGACAAGCCCGAGCAGCTGGTCGACCGGCTGAACAAGCTGCTTCTTGCTGGACAGATGAGCCCGGCCCTTCGCAAGCGGGTCCTGGACGCGGTCAACTCCTACCAGCTCTCCCCGACCGACGGCGTCCAGGCCAGCCAGGCCCGGTCGAACCGTGTCCGGGCGGCGGTGCTGATCGTCATGACATCGCCCGAATACCTGGTGCAGAAATGAGGAGGGGCGGATGACCCGGTCTTCTCCCGCCACGCGGCGGCATATCCTCCGGATGATGGCGGCGGCGGCCCCCCTCGGGGTCGCGGCGCCCTTCGCCCTGCAGCTTGCGACCCTTGGGTCTGCGGCGGCCCAGTCTGCGCCGACCGGCTACAAGGCCCTCGTCTGCATCTTCCTGTTCGGCGGGAATGACAGCAACAACATGGTCCTGGCGACGGACTCCGACTCCTGGAGCCGCTATCTCCTGGCGCGGAACACCGGGAATGACCCCATCGCCCTCATGCCCCCCGGGACGCCGCCGGCCCCCGTCGGCAGCGTTTCCCCGGTCACGGCGCGGACGGTGACCCGCAGCACGCCGGAGTTCCTCGGCGGGGTCCTGCCGGTTGCGCCGGTGACGCCCAACCCTACGCCGCCGGGAACAAACGCCGCCACCCGCACCTTCGGCCTTCACCCCGCGATGTCCTCGCTGGTCCAGGGTGCGACCAGCCCCTGGGGTGCGGGTCGCCTCGCCATCCTGGCCAATGTCGGGCCCCTGATCGTCCCGACCACCAAGGCCCAGTACAACAACCGCACCGTCCCCCTGCCGCTCAACCTGATGTCGCACAATGACCAGGTCTCGATCTGGCAGTCCGGGGCGGCGGAAGGCGCCCAGCGCGGCTGGGGCGGTCTCATGGCCGACACCATGCTGGCCCAGAATGGCTCCAGCGCCGTCTTCACAGCGGTCTCGGCCACGGGCAACGCTGTCTTCCTCGCCGGCGACACCGCCGTCCAGTACCAGATTTCGACCTCCGCGACGCCCGCGATCCAGCCGAACGCGGCGACCGGATCCGCGCTCTACGGTTCGGCGACCGCCGCCTTCGCCCTTTCGGACTCGATCCGGGACACCTCCGGCGCCAGCCTCTTTGCCCAGGACCACGCCGCCATGACCCGCCGGGCCATGGACTCCGCCCAGGCCCTGAATGCGGCCTTCGCCTCTGGACCCGCCGCCGCCGTGCCGGCGTCGACGCCCTACGTGAACCCCGTCACGGGCGCTGCAGAGGCCAACCAGCTGGCGTTCCAGCTGATGACCGTCGCCCGGTCCGTCGCCGCGGCGCCGACCCTGGGCATTACCCGCCAGGTCTTCTTCGTCGGCATGGGGGGCTTCGACACCCATGACGTCCAGAACCCGACGCACACCAACCTGCTCGGCAAGCTCGCCCACGCGATGGCCTATTTCGACGGAGTGCTGGGCGGCATCGGCGGCATGGATATGCGGGGCGGCGTCACCACCTTCACCATGACCGACTTCAGCCGGACCTTCAGCTCGAATGGCGATGGCACGGACCACGCCTGGGGCGGGCACCAGTTCATCATGGGCGGGGCCGTCCGGGGGCGGGACATGTACGGCCAGTTCCCGACGGTGGGGGTCGACCGGAGCGGCTTCAGCAACCCCGACATGAGCGGGAACATCCTCGTCCCCACCACCTCCGTCTACCAGATGGGGGCGACCCTCGGGATATGGTTCGGCCTGTCGGACGCGCAGCTGCTGACCATCTTCCCCAACCTTTCGAACTTCTCGCGGCGGAATCTCGGCTTCATGGTCTGACGGCCGGCGTTCGCCGGCTGACGCCTCCGCCCGGCAGGGCGACCGAGTATGAACCCAGCCGCAGGTCCGGCGTCATGTAGTCGGTCGAGACGTACTGCGCGCCCGAGGCGAAGGCGGCTTCCCGCTGGCGCGTATCGCCGGTCCGGGCCTCGACGGTGTCGGCGTCGGCTCGGGTCCGCACCATCATGCCCCGGCGAAGGGCCTCCCGGATGCGCGGCGCGTCCTTTACGGGGTCGTTCAGCGTGACATAGGCGGCGTACGGCGCGTCCAGCCTGTCGGTGTTGACGAAGGCGGCCCGGCCCTGCAGCGATGGCCGTCCCTGGCTGTACAGGGCGACCTTCTCCGGCCCCTCGTCCATGGCGAAGAAGACCTTGCCCCGCGCCGCGCGGAGCGAGGGCCACCCCCCGCGTCGCACCGCCTCCGCCAGGGTCGGCCGGGCGCCGCGGACCTGGTCCGGGGTGATCAGGCGGTCCGTCCCGAAGACCGCCCGGATCTCTGCGTCCACCTCGTCCATGCCTGCGGCATCAAAGGGCAGGAGGGGCGTCGCACCCGGGTAGGGGATCTGGCTGTCCTTCAGGTTCATCATGATGAGCAGGGGCAGGTGATCCGGATGGCGCGCCGACCAGGCG
>CAIMLY010000051.1 GCA_903842425.1 uncultured Alphaproteobacteria bacterium
ATCTGCTGGCCGCCTGCAGGACGGAGGTGCCGCCGCGCTTCGTGAACGAGATCGACCATTACGAGGGGCTGGGCATATCCATTTCCAAGGACAACGGACAGACGTGGTCGAAGGTCACCAAGCTGTACGACTGGGGGCGCCACCATGTGAGCATCATCGTCATGCCCAACGGGGACCTGGTGATGAGCTACGTCGTGCGTAAAGGCTACGTCGACGCTCCCGATGGCTATCCGCAGTTTGGCCTCGAGGCCGTGGTCAGCCGCGACCACGGCCAGACCTGGGACCTCGATCACCGCTACATCCTTGCCACCTGGAAGGGCACCGTGCTGGGCGGCAGTTCCTGGTGGTCTGGCCCCTTCTCGTCATCCTCCGTCCTGCTGCCGGACGGGGCCATTCTCACCGCCTACGGCAACGGCTATCAGCCGCATGAGCTTTCCAGCTTCATCGCCCTCGACCCGCCGGACCACGACGCCCAGCGGCGGGTGGTCATGCCCATGTTCTCGACCCAGGGCATGGCGGAGCTGGAGCCCCTGATCCGCAGCCGGGCGGCGGCCATCCTGGACGAGCTGCCGGTGGGCGAGACCTTCGACTTTGTCGACAGGGTCTCGGTGGAGCTGACCAGCCAGATGCTGGCCACCCTGTTCGACTTTCCCTTCGAAGCCCGGCGCCTGTTGCCCGAGGCCTCGGACATCATCCTCGCCCCGACGGGGGAAGGCGCGGTCTTCAGGACCAACGAGGACCGGCAGGCGGCCCTGAGGCCCTACTTCGAGACCTTCGTGGGGCTTTGGGAAGCCCGCAAGACCGCGCCGGGGAATGACCTGTTGTCCCTGCTGGCGGGCGATCCCCTCACCCGCAAGGACGGCCAGATGTTCGGCTACATGGGCAATGTGGTCCTGCTGACCGTGGCCGGCAGCGACACGACCCGGCACTCGATCACCGGCGCCCTGCTGGCCTTCCAGGACAATCCCGACGCCTACGACCGGCTGCGCGCCGCCCCCTCCCTGCTGGACTCCGCCGTGCCCGAGATCATCCGCTGGCAGAGCCCCGTGGCCCACATGCGCCGCACCGCCACCCGCGACGTGGAGCTGGGCGGCAAGACCATACGCAAGGGCGACAAGGTCATCATGTGGTACGTCTCGGGCAACCGGGACCAAGAGGTCATCGCCGATCCGGACCGCTTCGTCATCGACCGGACCCGGCCGCGCCAGCACGTGGCCTTCGGCTTCGGCATCCACCGCTGCGTCGGCAACCGGCTGGCCGAGATGCAGCTGAAGGTGGTGTGGGAGGAGATCCTCAGGCGCTTCAAGCGCATCGAGGTGGTGGCCCCGCCCCGACGCCTGACCTCCAACTTCGTCAAGGGCTACGAGACCCTGCCGGTCCGCATCCTGCCCTGACGGGCTTCCCTTCCAGCAGAGGCGCGCGCCATGTCCGTCCAGGCCACCCTTGTCCATGAGGCCGACTGCGAGCTGGAGGGCTGGGCGGAACCGGCGCCCGGCCTTGTGACCTGGCGCACCCTGTTCAGCGGCGAGCGGACCCCGACCCGGGGCCTGGTCCAGGGCGTGGCCGAGGTGCGCGCCACCCTTGAAACCCGCCCCGGCCTGCACCGGCACGCCCATGCCGAGACCTACTACATCCTGTCCGGGCGCGGGGTGATCGACCTGGACGGCGAGATGCGCCCCCTGGCGCCC
>CAIMLY010000052.1 GCA_903842425.1 uncultured Alphaproteobacteria bacterium
ACCGGCGACGCCTTCGATGGCCTTGAAGCGGTGCGGCTGGGCTTCGCCAACCGGGCCTTCAAGGCCGATGACCTGGAAGGCGAGGTCCTTGCCATGGCGGAGCGCATCGCCATGGTCGATCCCGAGCTCGCCCAGCTGAACAAGCGCCTGGTCCATCGCCAGATGGAGGCCATGGGCATGCGCGCCGGGATCCGGGCTGGCACCGATCTTCATGCGCTCGGCTGGCACACGCCCGCCAGCCGCACCTACATGGCGGAGCTGAGGCAGGGCGTGACCAAGGCTCTCAACACCCGGGACTCGGCCTTCGGCGACTACCGGACCGGGGACAAGGCAGGGGGCTGAGCCCCCGCCGGATCAGAAGGCGTAGCGGTAGCCGAAGACCGGGCCAGCCATGGTCAGGTCGGTCTCGAGCTTCCGGCCGGTGACCTCGAGGTTGTAGACCCGCACGCCGCCGTAGAGGCTCGAGGCCTCGTTCAGGCTGTAGTTGGCGGTGGCGATGGCCTGCCAGGTCTTGAGGTTGCCGCCGCCCAGGCCGGCGTAGTCCACATAGCCGGCGAGGGTCCAGTTCTCACCCGAGCGGACCTTGCCTCGGACGCCGATCATGGGCTGCCAGCCGTCCACCTCGTTCTCGGAGGTCACGCCGGGCTGCCCGGGACGGCTGATGCCTGCCTTCAGCTTGAACTTGCTGTAGCGGGCGCCGCCAACGAGGTCGATCGAACCGCGCTCGTGCTCATAAACCCGAGCGAAGCCGGCGACCGTCGCCTCGGTCGTCGAACCCGCGATCTTGCTGTTGATCACTGGCGTTCCGCCCAGCTCGACATCCGGCTTGACGGTGAACTTGACGTAGCCAACGTCGCCCAGGACCCCGAAGCGGCCCTTCCGGGCCTCGGCCGTGCCCATGAAGGCGCCGGTCAGGTGACTGAGGATGTCCTTGAAGGTGATCTCGATGTCCGCAGTCGGGCCATCAGGCGGCACCTGGCTGTCACCCACGACACCCGGTCCCCAGAGATAGGGAGAGACGGACACTTCCCAGTCATCGCTGGCCTGGGCGGCGCCCGCGGCGAGGAGAAGGGAAAGGGCGGGCATGGCTACGCGCAGAATCTTCATGGCGGTCTCCGGACGGTTCGGTCGTTGGCTCTGGGGGCGAAGTCCCGACGTGCCGTAGACCGATGCCCGTCGGTAGACTGTATGAAGTTAGACGATTGTGACCGTAGGTTATCGCCCGTCAGGCGGAAACGACCGCCTTGGTGAGGCTCTTGGTCAGGATCACAATGGCGGCTTCCCGGTCGATGCGCTCGATCGCCGCGACCTCCCTGGCCATCCGGTCGAGGGCCGACTCGTAGAGCTGGCGCTCGGAGTAGGACTGTTCCGGCTGGTTCTCGGCCCGGTGCAAGTCGCGCACCACTTCGGCGATGGAGATCAGGTCGCCAGAGTTGATCTTGGCTTCGTACTCCTGGGCGCGGCGCGACCACATGGTGCGCTTCACCCGGGCGCGGCCCTTGAGGGTGGTGAGGGCCTGGCTGACCACATTGCCCTCGGCCAGGGACCGAAGCCCCGAGACCTTCGCCTTGGCGGTCGGCACCCGGAGGGTCATCTTCTCGTGGTCAAAGGTGATGACGTAGACTTCAAGCGAGTAGCCGGCGACTTCCTGGGTCTCGATCCCCTGGACCTGTCCGACGCCATGCGCGGGATAGACCACGTGATCGCCCACCGTGAACTGAAGACCGTCCTTGCTCATTCACTGATCCCCTCAACACACGCCTGTGCGTCGCCGTCCTGGCCCTTGCGGTCCGCCGGGGACAAACCCTCCTGCCCCGCGAAGACGGCGGGCCTGGAGCCTGTCTGTTTCCGGTGGTCTCCGGTCAGGACACCCTTCGCCTTCCAGCGGCGGAGGTCGACGGCGCGCGACGACGATTAGACACAACGACCCTGACGGAACTCCGCCAAGGCCGCAGGCTCGTATCATAAAACTGAGATCACTGAAAGGCTTGCGCCGAGTCCGCCTCAGGAGCCCTTGCCGGGCTTCTCGCTAAAATACTTCTCGAACTTGCCGGTTTCCCGCTCGAAGTCTGCGGCGTCGCCAGGCGGATCGCCCTTCAGGGTGATGTTCGGCCAGACCTTGGCGTACTCGGTGTTGACCCGAAGCCACTTGCCGTCCGGCGTGTCCTCGGTGTCGGGCTTGATGGCGTCGACGGGGCACTCCGGCTCGCAAACCCCGCAGTCGATGCACTCATCCGGGTTGATCACCAGGAAGTTCTCGCCCTCGTAGAAGCAGTCCACCGGACACACCTCGACGCAGTCCATGAACTTACATTTGATGCAGGGGTCCATGACGATGTAGGTCATCGCGGCTCTCAGGCTCCGGGCACAGGTCGCTTCCGGCGCGGGTTCTCGCGGTCCTCGCCGGGGTTGTCAATGCCGCCGGCCCCTCAGGGCGCGGGTGTGAGTCTCAGGATTCGCCCGGTCGCCGCCTCCACCGCCTTGCGACTGTAGACCAGGGGAAGGTAGCCGCCCTTCACCCAGGTCGCGAACAGGTCCCGCGCATGCGGGCTGTCGATGTCTCCCGACTGCCCTGGCGTATTGATGAATCGGCTGGAGTCCCAGTCGCCCACATCCAGCACCATCCGGAACGAGGCGCCCGAGGTCACCTGGAAATCCCCGGGCCGCCAGCTCGCCGCCAGGGGCGAGAGCGATGTCCCGGCCATGGGCGACGGCCCCACGCTCAGCCCCGCTCGGTCGTCATCGGCGGCCAGCGGCGCCAGGACATGGGTGAACCCCGCCTGGTGCAGCCGCCCCCACGCCCAGGTCGATGGGTCCGGTCCCAGGCGCGCTTCCACCTCCGCGACGGCCGCTGCGAGGCTCTGGAGGAGAAGAGCGTCCCGGGTCGCCGCAGGGTTGGGGCCGAGGGCGCTGTCGGGGGAATCCAGCAGGTCCATGACCGCGGCCAGGTCGCCGCCGCCGACGAGGGCGCGGGCCGGCTCCGGCACAGCCTTCGCGACCACCGCCGGTCCGAGGTGCTTGCCGGTCCAGGTCAGGTAGACGGCCGCCGCCGCGCTGTCGACGCTGGCCGCGCCGTCCCAGCCGCGCAGGAGCTCCAGCGCCTTCGCGGTCCGGGGGTCTGCGGACCGGAGTGGCGCCAGCAGTTTGAGGAGGCGACGGGAGGTGATGTCGGTGGGGTCGGTCTGCAGGGCCATGGCGGCCTCGAGGCTGATCCTGCCGCTGGCGCCCAGGACCTCGTCGATCCTCTGCTGGCGAGACGGGTTCGCCCACTCAAAGCCGACCTTGCGCTCTGCGACAGGATAGCCCGCGGGCAGGTTCATGGCGTTCGCCGTCGCGATGAAGCCCTCGGCGGGGTCCACCCGCGAGGGCAGCTGGTCCTGCGACAGGAAGCCCCGCCACTCGTAGCGTCCGTCGCCCGGGACCGGCAACAGCCCGTCCCAGTTGGGCCGGGCCGGCGTCCGTCCCGCCGCCACCCAGCCGATCCGCCCGGTGACGTCGGCATAGACCTGGTTCTCGCTGGGGGTGCCCCAGTTCGCCAGCGCGCCCTTGAACTCGGGCCAGGAGCGGGCGTTCATGTAGCCCAGGGAGCCGAAATAGGCGCTGGCGCCCGGCTCCGCCCAGACGGAGCGGAGGGCGAAGGCCCTGCGTCCCGCCGGGTCTGCGAAGACCAGGGGACCATGCCTTGTGAACCTCAGTTCGACCTCCCGCGGCGCCTCTCCGCGGACCTCGATCCGCTCGCGCACCGTCTCCATCCGCAGCCAGCCGTCCCCGAAGCGATAGAGGCCCGGGTCCTGCGGCGCCGTTTCGTAGACGTAGAGGTCCTCCTGGTCGGCGTAGAAGATGGTCAGGCCGAAGGCGATGGTCCCGTTGTGGCCGATCGAGACGCCCGGAAGGGCCGGCTCACCCGCCCCGATCACCGACATCCCCGGGGCCTCCAGGTGGGTCACGTAGCGCAGGGACGGCAGGCCGTGGTCCCGGTGCGGGTCATTCGCCAGGATGGGCCGGCCGGTGGTCGTCTTCGACGGTGCGATCGTCCAGTTGTTCGAACCCTGGGAGTCTGGGGGCGAGGCCTCGGCGGCCAGGCGTCGCCGTGCGGAGTCGAACCTCACTCCCCGGGTCGCCAGGTTGTAGTCCTGCAGCACATCGGCCGGGATGGCGCAGGGGTCGAGCCCCTCGGGGATGGTGGAGGTCCACTCGGGCTCCAGCTTCTTGAACAGTCGGTCGGCCCCGGGGCCGCCGGCGCACAGGATCCGGGCCCGGGCGACTTCCATCCCGGCGTTCCGGGTCAGGCCATGGCTGCGGATGCGGACCACGTCCTCGGGCGCCCAGCGGTCGGGACGGGTCCCGGCGATCCGGAACTCCCGGGGCAGGGGGCGCCGGCCGTCAAGGATCTCGCCGACATAGGCGTTGACCCCGGCCACGAAGGCCTCGGTGTCGGACCTGGCCGAGGCGCCGTAGGCGGCCCATTCGGCAGCCATGTCCCCGCGATACAGGAACATCCGGGCCGCCCGGTCCTGCTCGGCGAAGTCGGGGCCGAAGTCCCGGGCCAGCAGGCCCAGCCCGCGCTTGCGCCACAGGTCTATCTGCCAGAGCCGGTCCCTTGCGGCGTTGTAGCCCTGAACGAAGAAGGCGTCCCGGGCTGAGCGGGCGTAGATGTGCGGGACCCCCCAGCGGTCGATGCGGATTTCTGCGGGCGCCGTCAGGCCCGACACCCTCAGGTTCTCCACCGGCGGCTTCGCCTTTGGCGCCGCTGCGCCGGGCGCCGCCGCGGCCAGGAAGGTCACGAGCACAAGGCCCCCCAGCGTCGCCAGTCGTCCCGTCATGTCGTGGTTCTCCCAGCGTCCAAGGCTAGGAGCGCAGAGGCGCCACGGCAAGGGCTCAGGAGCCTCG
>CAIMLY010000053.1 GCA_903842425.1 uncultured Alphaproteobacteria bacterium
GACGGCCAGCAGGACCAGGGCGGACACCAGGAAGCCCCGCCGCCCCAGCCGCCCCTCGGCGCTGAGGAAGCGGGCCGCGAAGGTCTCGCGCCCGGCGGAGGGAAGGGCCGGGTCGCTCACGCGGTCCGCGCCGGGTCGCTCCGGGCCCAGGCGGGGCGCCGGGTGAAGGCCGAGAAGAAGTCGGTCAGGCGGGGACGTCCGTCCCGCCAGGGCTCTGCGCCAAAGCGGAAGTCGAGGTAGCCCAGGGCGCAGGCCGCGGCGATGTCGCAGATCCGGGCGTCGTCCCCGGACTTCAGGTCGGTGGCCTCGAGGAGGTCGAGGACCCGGCGGACCTTCTCGCCCTGGCCCCGGCGCCAGTCAGCCCAACGCAGGGGCTCCGGCCGCAGGGCCTCCTCGTAGCGGGCCAGCAGGGCGGCGTCGAGCAGGCCGTCCGCCGCCGCATGCAGGGTCTGGACCGTCCAGCGCGCCTCCCCGTCGGCCGGGCAAAGCCGGCGCGGGGTCAGCCCGTCCAGGTAGTCGACGATCACCCGGCTGTCATAGAGGGCCGGACCGTCGGGCCGGATCAGCACCGGGATCTTGCCCAGGGGGTTCAGGGCCGACAGCTCGGGGTTGTCGGCCACCGGCGAGGCCGAGGCGTTCACCACCTCGATCCGGTCTTCCAGGCCGAGTTCGGCGGCGGCCAGCCAGACCTTGCGGGCATAGGGCGAGGCGGGGGACAGGAGCAGCTTCATGGGTCGCATCTTGCCGCGCCCTCCGGCCTTAGGGTAGCGCCAATTGCGCCGGGTCAGGCCGGGTCGAACCTGAGGGGCGCGCCCCAGAAGGCCTCGGCCAGGTCGTGCTGGAGCCCCGGCGCGCCGGTGGTCAGGAAGACCCGGCGCCCCGAGGCGCCGGCGTCGGTCCCGGGGGCGTATTCCGGACGACGCTCCAGGTAGCCGGCGAGGGCCTCGGCGGTGGCGTCCGGCTGGTGCACCAGGGGCGTGCCGGGCTTCAGGGCGGCGCGGAAGACGTCCGAGATGATCTCGTAGTGTGTGCAGCCGAGGATGGCCCGGTCCGGCGCGCGGCCGATCCGGCGGGTCACGTTGGCCACATGGCCGGCCACGGCGGCCTCCAGGACGGCCCGGGGCGCGCCGGACTCGATCTGCCCGGCCAGTTCCGCGCAGGGCTCGACAAAGACCGCCACGTCCTGCCGGCGCTTGTCGATCTCGATCTCGTAGACGCGGGAGGCGGCGGTGGCGGGGGTGGCGAAGACGGCCAGGACATCCAGCTTCTCGACCTTGTCGCCGCGGCGCTCGGCCTCGTGCTCCCAGGGCAGGCCGGTGGCCGCCTCGATGGTCGGCACGATGATGCCCAGCACGTTTGTCGGCCGGCCGCGGGCGGCGCGGATCCCCGGCAGCCAGGTCTGCTGCAGGCGGCGCAGGGCGATGGCCGAGGCGGTGTTGCAGGCCAGGACAACCAGGTCGCAGCCTTCCGCGAACAGGCGCTCGCAGCCGGCACGGGTCAGGTCGACGATCTCCTCGCCGGACCGCCCGCCGTAGGGGGTGTTGGCCTGGTCCGCCAGGTAGACGAAGTCGGCGTGCGGAAAGCGCTCCACCAGCCTGCGGTGCACGCTGAGGCCGCCAATCCCGGAATCAAAGACGCCGATCGCCATGCCCCGGACTAGCGCGCCGCCCGTCGCCGCGCCAGAGGCCCTCTTCGCACATGAAGGACCTGTCAGGTGACGCCGGGCCCGGACGCGCCTATCTCAGGACAAACGCCCCTCCAGACGGAGCCCTCATGAAACGTCGCACCTTCCTCTCCGCCTCCGGCGCCCTCGCCGCGGCCCAGGCCCTGCCCCTGCCCGCCCTCGCCGCGGCGCAGGCCAATCCCCTGACCCAGCCCTGGACGGGACCGTTCGGGGGCGTCCCGGCCTTCGACAAGGTCAGGGTGGCCGACTTCCGGAGCGCCATCGAGATGGCCCTGGCGGCCGAGCGGGCCGAGATCGACGCCATCGCCCGGAACAAGGCGCCCCCGACCTTCGCCAACACCATCGAGGCCCTGGAGCTGGTGGGCCAGATGACCTCCCGGGTCCTGACCTACTACTTCATCTGGACCAACACCCTGGCCAGCCCCGACGTCCAGAAGGTCGAGGAGGCCGTGGAGCCCCTGCTGGCCGCCCACCAGGACGCCATCCTGCAGAACGCCGCCCTCTTCCGCCGCATCGACGAGGTCTACACCCGGGGCGCCCACGCCGGCCTGACCCCCGAGCAGCACAGGCTGATGTGGGTCCACCACACCCGCTTCGTGCGCGCCGGCGCGCGCCTGACCGGCGCCCAGAAGACCCGGGTGGCGGCCATCAACCAGGAGCTGGCGGGCCTCTACACCCGGTTCAGCCAGAACCTGCTGGCCGACGAGACAGACTATGTCCTCTACCTGAAGACCGAAGCCGAACTGACCGGCCTGCCCGACGACATCCGGGCCGCCGCCGCCGGCGCGGCCGAGGCCCGGGGCCGCAAGGGCGAGTGGGCCATCCTCAACACCCGATCCTCCATGGACCCCTTCCTCACCTACTCTGCGCGGCGCGACCTGCGCGAGAAGGTCTGGCGCACCTACTACAGCCGCGGGGACAACGGGGATGCGAAGGACAACAACGCCCTGATCCGCCAGATCCTGAAGCTGCGGGCCGAGCGGGCGAAGCTCCTGGGCTACGCCACCCACGCCCACTGGCGCCTGTCCGACACCATGGCCGGGACCCCCGACCGGGCCATGGAGCTCATGATGCGGGTCTGGCCGGCGGCGACCGCCCGGGTCCGCGAGGAAGTGGCCGAGATGCAGGCCCTGGCCGACGCCGAGAAGCTGGGCGTGAAGATCGAGCCCTGGGACTATCGCTACTACGCAGAGAAGGTCCGGACCGCGAAGTACGACCTCGATATGAACGAGGTGAAGGGCTACCTGCAGCTCGACAACCTGCGCGAGGGCATGTTCTGGGCCGCGGGCCAGCTGTTCGGCTTTGGCTTCGAGGAGGTGAAGGGCCTGCCCGTGGCCCACCCGGACATCCGCATCTGGGAGGTCAAGGGTCGCGGCGGCGAGCATGTGGGGCTCTGGTACTTCGACCCCTACGCACGACCGGGCAAGCGCTCCGGCGCCTGGATGAACTCTTACCGGGACCAGCGCACCTTCGGGGGCCGGGTGACCACCATCGTCTCGAACAACTCCAACTTCGTGAAGGCCGCCCCGGGCGAGCCGGTCCTGATCTCGTGGGATGACGCCGAGACCCTGTTCCACGAGTTCGGCCACGCCCTGCACGGCCTGAACTCCGCGGTGACCTATCCGTCCCTGTCCGGCACGGCCGTTTCCCGCGACTACGTGGAGTTTCCCTCGCAGGTGCTCGAGCACTGGCTGCCGACCCCGGAGGTGCTCAACCGCTTCGCCCTGCACCACAGGACGGGCAAGCCCATGCCGGCCGACCTGGCGGCGCGGATCGAGAAGGCCTCCACCTTCCGGCAGGGCTTCGATGTCACCGAGTACCTGTCCTCGGCCTTGATCGACATGAAGTTCCACCTCGCCGGCGACGCCGACATCGACCCCCGGGCCTTCGAGAAGGACGAACTGGCGAAGCTGGGCATGCCCCGCGAGTTGCCCATGCGGCACCGGACGCCCCAGTTCCAGCACGTCTTCGCGGGCGACGGCTATTCCGCGGGCTACTACAGCTACCTGTGGAGCGAGGTCATCGCCCTGGACGCCTTCGAGGCCTTCACCGAGGCGGGCGGCCCCTACGACAAGGCCGTGGCCAGGCGTCTCCATGACACGGTCATGAGCGTCGGCAACACCCTCGACCCCGCCCAGCAGTACCGCAACTTCCGCGGCCGGGACCCGGACGTGAAGGCCTACCTTCGCGACAAGGGCTTCCCCACCGGCTGACCCGGGGGGCCTTCAGCGCCCCGGCGGCCTTGACTTTCCGGGCTCCGGGGCGCATCTCGCCGCCTCCTCCGGCGCAGTGCGATTGCGCCCTCCACCGCCACGACCCCCGCCTCCGGGCGGGACGAGGGCGGAGAGGCCCCCCGTCGACGTGATCGTCCACGGGGGTCAATCGCGTTTGGGCCGGGCCGTTTTGACCCCTGGAGCGCTCTTGCGGAGATCGACATGTTCGACGCCCTGACAGACCGCCTCTCTTCCGTCTTCGACCGGCTCTCCGGTCGCGGCGTCCTGTCCGAAAAGGACATCGACGAGGCGCTGAAGGAGGTCCGGACCGCCCTCCTCGACGCCGACGTCGCCCTGCCCGTCGTCCGCGACTTCATCGCGAGGGCCCGGGAACAGGCCATGGGCGAGGCGGTCATCCGCTCGGTCCGCCCGGCCGACCAGGTGGTCAAGATCACCTACGACGGCCTGGTGGAGATGCTGGGCGGCGAGGGCTCCGAAGGCCTGAACCTCAGCCTCAACCCGCCCACCGTCATCCTGATGGCCGGCCTCCAGGGCTCGGGCAAGACCACCACCGCCGCCAAGCTGGCCCTGCGCCTGTCGCGCGAGCGCAGGAAGGTCCTGCTGGCCTCCCTCGACACCCGCCGCCCGGCCGCCATGGAGCAGCTGGCGACCCTGGCGGTCCAGGCGGGCGTGGACAGCCTGCCCATCATCCCTGGACAGTCGGCGGCCGACATCGCCCGCAGGGCCTTGTCGGCGGCCCGGCTCCAGGGCTTCGACGTCCTGATCCTCGATACCGCCGGCCGCACCACCCTGGACGAGGCCATGATGGCCGAGGCGGCCGAGATCGCCGCCATCGGACAGCCGCACGAAACCCTCCTGGTGGCCGACAGCCTGACCGGCCAGGACGCCGTGCGCACGGCCCGGGCCTTCCATGAACGCCTGCCCCTGACCGGCCTGGTCCTGACCCGGGCGGACGGCGACGGCCGCGGCGGCGCGGCCCTGTCCATGCGGGCGGTCACGGGCCTGCCCATCAAGTTCCTCGGCGTGTCCGAGAAGATCGACGGCCTCGACGTCTTCGACGCCGCCCGGGTGGCCGGGCGCATCCTCGGCCAGGGCGACATCGTCGCCCTGGTGGAGAAGGCGGCCCAGGACCTCGACGCCGCCAAGTCCGAGGCCATGGCCCGGCGCCTGGCCAAGGGCCAGTTCGACCTCGACATGATGGCCGACCAGCTGGCCCAGATGAAGCGGATGGGCGGCATGGAGGGCCTGATGGGCCTTCTGCCCGGGGTCCAGAAGGTCAAGAAACAGATCGCCGAGGCCAACATCTCGGACAAGGCCCTCGACCGCCAGGCGGCGATCATCTCGTCCATGACCAAGGCCGAGCGCCGCAAGCCCGACATCCTCCAGGCCTCGCGCAAGCGGCGCATCGCCGCCGGCGCCGGGGTCGAGGTGGCCGAGATCAACCGCCTGCTCAAGCAGCACCGCCAGATGGCCGACGCCTTCAAGATGATGAGCCGCGACGGCGGCAAGGGCTTCGCCCGCATGGCTGGCATGCTGGGCGGCGGCGGCGGCGCTGGCCTCGACCGCCTGAAGGCCCTTGGCGGCGGCAAGGTCCCCACCTCGGACGCCGCCCAGCTCGAGGAGCTGGCGAAACTGGCCGACAAGCTTCCCGGCGGCCTGCCGGGCGGCATGAAACTTCCCGGCCTCGGCGGCGGCCTGCCGCCGGGCTTCAACCCCTTCAAGAAATCCTAGTCAGACACTCGAACCCCAAGGAAAGCCCATGCTCAGGATTCGTCTCGCCCGCGGCGGCGCCAAGAAGCGCCCCTACTATTCCATCGTCGTCGCCGACAGCCACTCGCCCCGCGACGGCCGCTTCATCGAGAAGGTGGGCGCCTACAACCCCCTCCTCAAGAAGGACGACCCCACCCGCGTGACCCTCAAGGTCGAGCGCATCCGCGAGTGGATCGCCAAGGGCGCCCAGCCCTCGGACCGCGTCGCCCGCTTCCTGGCCGCCGAAGGCCTGGTCGCCTGGCAGGCCGGCTCCAACCCCCAGAAGGGCGAGCCCGGCCGCAAGGCCAAGGAACGCGCCGAGGAGAAGGCCCAGAAGGCCGCTGACCTCGCCGCCGCCGCCGAGGCCGCCGCCGCCGCGCCGCCGGCTCCGGAGCCTGAGCCCGAGGCGCCCGCCGAGGAAGCCCCGGCCGCCGAGGCCCCTGCGGCCGAGGAGGCCCCGGCTGAGAAAGCTCCGGCTGAAGACGCTCCGGCCGCTGAAGCCCCGGCTGAAGAGGCCCCGGCCGACGAGGCTGTGAAGGAAGGCTGAACCTGACGGCCCGGCGTCCTGCGCCGGGCCTGTCCAGGGCCCCTGATGGCGGACCGGCTCATCCTGGTGGGACGCATCGCCGGCGCCTTCGGCGTCCGGGGAGACCTGCGCGTGACCAGCTTCACGGCCGATCCCATGGCCCTGGCGGGCTTTCGCGACCTGCGCCGGGCCGACGGTTCGCCGGCCCCGGCCCTGACCGGGGCCCGGCCGGTCAAGGGCGGCCTGGTCGCCCGGGCGGCGGGCGTCGAGACCCGCGAGCAGGCCGAGGCCCTGAGGGGCCTGAAGCTGCATGTGCTGCGGGAGGCCCTCCCGGCCCCGGAGGACGACGAGTTCTACCTCACCGACCTGGTCGGCCTGAAGGTCGAGACGCCGGAAGGCAAGGTCCTCGGCGCCGTGCGCGGGGTACAGGACTTCGGCGCCGGCGACCTCCTGGAGGTCAAGCCCGAGGGCGCGCCCTCCTTCTGGCTGCCCTTCACGCGCGAGGCCGTGCCCGAGGTCGACGTCCCGGGCGGCCGGATCGTCGCCGTTCCGCCCGCCGAGACGGAATAGGCCGCCTCAGTCCTTGCGCATCCGCAGGAGGCCCTCCTGGGCCACGCTCGCCACCAGCACGCCGTCCGCAGAGTAGATCGACCCCCGGATAAAACCCCGGCCGCCGGCGGCGCTGGGGCTGTCCTGGGCGTAGAGGTGCCAGTCGTTGAAGTTCACCGGCTTGTGGAACCACATGGCGTGGTCAAGGCTGGCCGACTGGAAGTTGCGGGTCTGCCAGTGGACCCGGTGGGGCCGCATGGCGGTGGACAACAGGTTCATGTCCGAAGCGTAGGACAGC
Source organism: uncultured Alphaproteobacteria bacterium (assembly GCA_903842425.1). Lineage (GTDB taxonomy): Bacteria > Pseudomonadota > Alphaproteobacteria > Caulobacterales > Caulobacteraceae > Phenylobacterium. The sequence goes on from CAIMLY010000053.1 coordinate 7,041, forward strand.
AGCACCTGGTGCATGACGGGGTCGTCGCCGATCGGCGCCCGGGCCCGGAACCAGCTCTCGCTCCTCGGCTCCCGGGCCTCGGGCCGGTCGCGGTCGAAGAGGCTGGCGCCATCCACGGGCCGCATCTCGATGGGGCGCGGGCGCATCGCCCACTTGCGCGCCTCCTCCGGCATCTTTTCCAGGGCCGCCTTCAGGGCCTCGGCCTCGCTGGGCAGGTCGCCCGGCCCGGCCACGGAAGGCATGGCGGCCTGGTGCTCGAAGCCCTCCTCCGGGGCCTGGAAGGACGCGGCCAGGTTGAAGATCTGCTTGCCGTTCTGGACGGCGATCACCCGGCGGGTGGTGAAACTGCCGCCATCCCGGGAGCGGTCGACGTCGAAGAGGATCGGCGTCGTGGGGTCGCCCGGGCGGATGAAATAGCAGTGCAGCGAGTGGCAGACCCGGTCCTCGACCGTGCCGTAGGCGGCCAGCAGGGACTGGGCGATGACCTGCCCGCCGAAGATGCGTCCCGGCCCCTCGTTCGGCGAGAGGCCGCGGAAGAGGTTCACCTCCAGGCGTTCGAGGGCCAGGGTTTCGACCAGGTTTTCGGGCTCGGACATGGCTTTGGGATCAATGCTGCAGATGCGAAAGCGCAGGGCTTAGAGGCGAACGGACCTTGGGGCAAGGCGGCCCGGGGCCGCGCCGGGACTCGAAAAACCCGCCATCTTCGTCCACAAGCCCTGAATGTCCCGCGCCGCGCCCTTCGAGGTCACTGTCCTGACCATGTTCCCCGAGGCCTTCCCCGGGCCGCTGGGCGTTTCGCTGGTCGGGACGGCCTGGCGCGAGGCCGGCCTCTGGTCCCTGGAAACGCTGGACATCCGGGGCTTTTCCAAGGATAAGCGCGGCTTCCTCGACGACACCCCCGCAGGGGGCGGACCGGGGCAGGTGATGCGGGCGGACGTGATCGCCTCGGCGCTCGACAGCGTCGAGCGGCGCGGTCGCCCGCTTCTCTACATGAGCGCCCGGGGTCGGCCCCTGACCCAGGCGCGTGTGAAAGACTGGGCTGATGGGCCGGGACTGATCGTCCTGGCGGGTCGGTTCGAGGGGGTGGACCAGCGGGTGCTCGACGCCCGGGGGTTCGAGGAGGTCTCGGTCGGAGACGCGGTCCTCGCCGGCGGCGAGGCGGCGGCCCTGGTGACCATAGAGGCCTGCGTAAGGCTCGTGCCCGGCGTCCTCGGCCAGGCGGAGAGCCTCAGTGAAGAGAGTTTCGAGGACGGGCTCCTGGAGCATCCGCAGTACACGCGACCGCGGACGTTCGAGGGACTGGAAATTCCGCAGGTCCTGCTCAGCGGCCACCACGCACAGGTGGCCGCCTGGCGCCGGGCCGAGCGGGAACGCGCTACGCGGGAACGGCGTCCGGACCTCTGGGACGCCTGGCTCGCCAATCAACAGGCAAAGGGCGAGTAAAGCCCGGTACGAAAGGACTGAACCATGAACCTGATCCAGGAACTGGAAAAGGAAGA
>CAIMLY010000054.1 GCA_903842425.1 uncultured Alphaproteobacteria bacterium
GGCGATGGTGACGGCGGGAAGCCCCTGGATCTCGAACCATACAGTGTCGTGCAGACTGCACGTCGTGCAGGATCCTCAATCGGCGAGGGCTTCCACCAGGACGCTGCATTCCGACTTGATCTTCAGCCGCAGGTCCGAGGGACAGGGCTTGGTGAAGGTCGGCTTGGCGTAGCGCCGGATCTCGTTGTCCGGGAAGCGGGCGGCCAGGAGACGCTCCAGCTCGTCCAGGAGCACGTTACCCCGGGGCTTGCTGATGTCCAGGAGGCCGATCACCCCCGGGATGCTTCCCGTTCGTGGAGTAATCTGGCGCTCGACGGGCACGCGCTCGTCGGTCGGATCCAGGATGGTGGTCATCGATTTCCTCCGAATTCCAAGGATGAGGCTATCAGCAGTCGATCTTCCTGGAAACGACCGTTGAGCCCATGGCCCCGGTGACCCAGCCGTGGAAGGCGGCCGAGAACTTGCCTGCCTCCGAGCCGGCCACGACGATGTGGATATACTTGCCGTCGGCGAACTTGGGCGTCGGGGTTGCGAGCATCTCCGCCGTCATCCTGGCGGCGGAGGCGATGGGTATGCCTGCGCCCGAGATGTCGTTGGACACCATCTCGCCCAGGGGGCGCGAGGTGACCTCCTGGATGCGCGCGCGGAGCCGGTCCTTGGGATAGGCCCCATCGACCGTGAGCGTCTGGATGTGCTCCGGGCAGACCACCAGCAGGGCGTCCACCGGCATCCTGTGGATCTTGGGCAGGAACATGCCCTCCAGGCCCAGGCCCAGGGTCCCGGCGATCTGGTCGGGCCGGCGGGACTCCTGGTCGACGATCTGGACCGGGCCGCTGGTCATGGCGAAGGCGGTGACCACCGAGTCCTCGCGCCGGAACCCGCGCTCCACGTGCAGGGGATCCCAGGGCGAGCCCTCCTCCCACTCGGCGAAGCACATGGTGAACTTCATGGGGCTGGACAGGGTCGAGCGATCGACGCCGCCCGGGCGCGCCCCGCCCAGGTTGCGGACGATCAGGCGCAGGGCGCGGCCGATGGTGGCGTTGGCGCGGTTCCCGGCGCCCAGGGCGGCCAGCTTCATGTTCATGCCGATCCGGTGGCGGATCGGGCCGTTGACCACCAGGACGGGCGAGGCGCCCATGGTGGTGGCGTTGACCCCGTGCATGTTGAACTCGTCCGTGCAGACCGCCTCAAGGGCGGCGATCACCACGGGCAGGTACTCCGGGCGGCAGCCGGCCATCACGGCGTTGATGGCGACCTTCTCCACCGTGGCGGGAGCCATGTTCGGCGGGACGATGGCGACGATGTCCTGCGGGTCGCGGGCCGTTCCCGACAGCATGCGGATCACCCGCTCGGGCGTCGGCGGAACCAGGGGCAGGCCGTCGCTGAAGCCCTGGTCGAACATGAACTCGTCGATGTCGTCGGAACTGGCGATCTCGATGCGGCGGGCCCGGATCGGGCTGCCTTCGGCCTCCGCAACCAGCCGGTCGTGGATGTCGGGGTCCAGGTGCTTGGAGCCGCAGCCCGGCCTCCAGTCGGGCAGGCCCGCCCAGTCCACCTGGGGCGCTGGCGTCCCCAAGGCAGCGGAGATGCGGGCGGCCAGGGCCTGCCACTCGGACTTGACGAAGCCCTCCATCACCGGCGCGGTTACCCCCCCGGAGTCGGTCCAGAAGACGGCCGGCACGCTCTCGAAGTCCCAGGCCAGGGAGGTGCGCAGGCCGCTGTCGTCCAGGATGGGCAGGGTCAGGCCGTGGCGGTCGCGCAGGATCTCGGCCCCGTCCCGCGCCTGGGCGACCATCCAGACGTCCGCCTGGGCGCCCCAGGTCCGGTGGAAGGCTTCCAGCAGGGGCGCGATGAGGTTGCAGGTGGCGCAGTCCTCCTTGGCGAAGCAGATGAGGCTGGGACGTCCCGTGGGGAAGCTGCGGCTCTCGCCCGCCAGGTCCTGGAGGGTGAAGGCGGACGGGTTTCCGGCGGGCGGGGTGTCGGTCATGGGGCCGTCCTCAGGGTCTCAGGGGCGCCGGCCCGGAGGCCGGGCTGGCGGAGGTGGATGGGAATCGAACCCACCACACGCCGGTGAGGCGTGTCACCGGTTTTGAAGACCGGGGAAGCCACCAGACTCCAGTCACCTCCAGTGATCCCGACACTAGTGCGGGACAGGCCCCGGACCGAAGCGGTTTCTTGGGCCCACGACCTGGCGCACGTCGCCCGCTCGGACCGTGTCGCCCCGGGCGTCGAGGAACTCCAGGGCCGGCACGATGAACTTGCGCGAGGTGGACAGGGCTGCCCGGGCCTCGCCCGTGGTGAACTCCACCGGGGGCGGAAAGGCCGCCGCCAGGTCACGGAGGGCGGCGTCGAGGGCGGCGAGGTGAAAGACAAGGGTCTGGCGCAGGGCGTGGTTGCGCAGGGAGACCAGCCGCCCGGACTCCACCAGGAGGCCCAGGAGGACGGCGGAGTCCGCTTCGCCGGCGATGACCCCGGCGTCCGGAGGGGTCATGCCGCCCTCGAGGAAGGCGGCCTCGATCCCTGCGAGGCGGGCCAGTTGGCCTGGCGACAGGGTGGCGAAGGGATCGTGGTCCTTCAGGGCCGCCCGGCCCCGTTCGATCCGGATCTCGCCCTCGGCGGCGAGCCGGCCCTCCACATGCGCGACCAGGTCCCGGGAGAGGGTGCGGGAGAGGTCGCCCCGGAGGGGGCCGAGGTGGGCGAAGGCCTGGGTCGGGTGGGCCCGGTGGGCCTCGGCGAGCCGGTCGAGATAGGCCCGGGCCGCCGCCTCCACGGCGGACTCCAGGGCGAAGAGGTCGTCGTCGAGGCGGACCAGGGTCCGGGCCAGGCGCGCCTTCACCTCTCCTGCAGGCAAACGCGAGAGCCGCGCCGCCTCGGGTACGGAGACGGCGCCGCCATCCCTCCGGGCCAGGGCCTCCGCGATGTCCTCCAGCCGTCCGTCCGAGGCGGCGGCCAGCAGGTCGCGCCGCGCCTCCAGGGTCCGGGCCCGGAGCTGGGGCGCGGCGGGGTCCAGCACCCGGCCGCCGCCCAGGGTCGCGGCGGGGGAGGGCCGCCGGAGCAGAAGGCGCTGGCCGGCGTGGACCGGAACGGGGCTGGCGAAGCGGAGCTGGACCAGGCCCGCGCCGCCGGGCTCCAGGGCCCCGCGGAAGGGCCGCACCCGGGCCAGATCCTGCCGGGCGCCCCACAGAACCCGCACCTCGTCCCCGGACCGGAGGGGCCGGGCGGCGTCCGGCGCCAGTTCGATCTCGGCGTCGATCCTCTGGGAGGACGGGAAGACGCCCGGGGTGCAGAGGACCTCGCCCACC
>CAIMLY010000055.1 GCA_903842425.1 uncultured Alphaproteobacteria bacterium
CTGTCGATCGGCATCGAGCACGTCGACGACATCATCGCCGACCTCGACCAGGCCATTTCGGCGGCGCTCGCCTGACCGCCGGCGGCCCTTTCAGGCGGCCAGCAGAAGCTTCGCCGCCTGGACGAGGTAGATGAGGCCGATGCCGCTGACGATCCAGCGCGTCCACCGGCGGAAGCCGGAGTCGGTCATCCGGTCGAGGATCCGCCCGCCGATCGCGGTCCCGGCGAAGGACAGGGGAAGGGCCAGGGCGAGGATCCAACCCGCAGGCATCCCCTCCCCGCCCAGGCGGATCAGGCCGACGCCGTAGACCACCGTCTTGGCGAGGTGGGCCAACACCTGGGTGGCGGCCTTTGTGGCGACTACGGCGTGGCGCGACATGTCCGTCCGGACGAAGAAGATGTCCAGCAGGGGCCCGGCGACGCCGGCCGTCAGGTTAAGCCCCGTGACCGAAAGGCCCGCCAGCACGGCGTGCGGCGGGCGTGCGGCGTCCAGTCTCAGGCGATCCCCGGGCAACCAGGTCAGGAAGGGCGTCAGCCCCAGGCACAGGAAGAGCAAGGGCCGCGAGGGCGAGAACGCCAGGACGAGGACCAGGAGGGAGGCTGCAGCCGCGCCGAGGCCATACCAGCCGACCACGGCCCACCGGATATGGCTGCGCTGGAGGAGGGCCCGCCAGCCGTTGGCCGCCAGTTGCAGCACGCCATGGGTCACGAAGGCGGCCTGGACGGGCAGGATGAGGGCCAGCACCCCCATCAGGACCAGGCCCCCCGCCATGCCGAAGACGCCGGAGAGAAGGGCCGTGGCGAAGGCCGCCGCCAGCAGGGCGAGTGTCGCGGATAGGCTCACGGACCCGTCCCCACGGGGCTCACGCGCGCGTCAGGCGAACTCGATCAGCACCTCGTCGGCGGCGACGGACGCTCCGGAGGCCACCAGGACGGCCTTGACCACCCCGTCCCGCTCCGCACGGATGATGTTCTGCATCTTCATGGCCTCGATGATCGCCACCTGCTCGCCCGAGCGCACGGACTGGCCGGCCTCGACGTCCAGGGAGACCACAAGGCCAGGCATGGGCGAGATCACCAGCTTGGCCGTGTCGGCCGCCTTCTTGGGCGGGAGCATGTCGTGCAGCTGTGCCGAACGGGGCGAGAGGACGAGGATCCGGCAGGTGGTCGCCCGGTGGCGGATCAGGTAGCCCTCGGCAACCGGCTGCACCGCGCAGGCGAAATCCCGGCCATCCAGGACGCCTCGGAACATCGGCAGGCCCGGCCGCCAGTCGGACGGTCCCAGGGTGATGGCTCGGCCTTCTTCGAGCAGGTCGACCTTCAGCCCGCCCTCCACGGCCTCGATCAGGACTGGACGGTGCTCGCCGGCCCCGATCACCACCCAGTCGTCGCGCAGGCGTCCCCCCGCCGCGCGGCCGGCGATCACCCGGTGCGCCGCGCAGGCTACGGCGGTCATCAGGTCCATCTGGAAGGCGTCCGGGGCCGTCCCCTGGAAGCCCTCGGGGAATTCGTCCTTGATGTACGACGTGGACAGGCGTCCCGACCGGAAACGCTCCTGGTCCATCACGGCGGCCAGGAAAGGAATGTTCTGTCCCAGGCCCTCGATGTGGAAGGTCTCCAGCGCCCGTCCCATGGCGTCGATGGCGGCGATCCGGTCCGGGCCCCAGGTCGAGAGCTTGGAGATCATGGGATCGTAGTACATCGAGATCTCGTCACCCTCCCGGACGCCGGCGTCGTTCCGGATGATCACGCCGCCTTCGGCCTCCCCCTCCTCGGGCGGGCTGTAGCGGACAAGGCGACCGATGGAGGGCAGGAAGCCCCGGTAGGGATCCTCGGCGTAGATCCGGCTTTCCATGGCCCACCCGTTGATCGAAAGGTCCTCCTGGCGGAAGGCCAGCTTCTCTCCCCACGCGGACCGGATCATCTGCTCGACCAGGTCCACCCCGGTGATCAGCTCGGTGACCGGATGCTCGACCTGGAGGCGGGTGTTCATCTCGAGGAAGAAGAAGCTGCGATCCTGGCCGGCGACGAACTCCACCGTGCCGGCGCTGTCGTAGTTGACGGCCTTGGCCAGGGCCACGGCCTGGGCGCCCATGGCCGCCCGGGTCGCCTCGTCCAGGAGTGGCGACGGGGCTTCCTCGATCACCTTCTGGTTGCGGCGCTGGATGGAGCACTCGCGCTCGAACAGGTGGACGACGTTGCCGTGCTTGTCGCCCAGGACCTGGATCTCGATGTGCCGGGGGCTCTCGATGAACTTCTCGATGAAGATGCGGTCGTCGCCGAAGCTCGCCTTGGCCTCGGCCCGGACGGCGGGGAAGCCCTCCTCGACGTCCTGGCGGTTCCAGGCGACGCGGATGCCCTTGCCGCCGCCGCCGGCGGAAGCCTTGATCATCACCGGATAGCCGATGTCCTCGGCGATGCGGATGGCGTGGGCGGTGTCGTCGATCTCGCCGACGTGGCCCGGGACGACCGAGACGTTGGCGCGGGCGGCGAACTTCTTGGACTCGATCTTGTCGCCCATGGCCTCGATGGCGTGGGGGTTGGGACCGATGAAGACGATACCCTCGTCCGCGAGGCGCTTGGCGAAGCCGGCGTTCTCGGAGAGGAAGCCAAAGCCGGGATGGACCGCTTCTGCGCCCGTCGCGCGGCAGGCCTCGACGATCTTGTCGGCGACCAGGTAGCTGGCCGAGGCCGGCGCCGGGCCGATGAAGACGCTTTCGTCC
>CAIMLY010000056.1 GCA_903842425.1 uncultured Alphaproteobacteria bacterium
CACCAGGCCGCTGTCGACCACCGCGCCCACCCCCTCGATGGTCAGGCTGGTCTCGGCGATGGAGGTGGCCAGCACCACCTAGCGTCGCCCGGGTGGAGCCGGCGCGATGGCCCGGTCCTGGGCTGCGGGGTCGAGGGCGCCGTAGAGCGGCGCCAGGTCCACGTCCGGCGGCAGGGCCGCAGAGGCGAGCCTCTCCTCCGTGCGACGGATCTCGGCCTGCCCCGGCAGGAAGACCAGCAGGCTGGACGACGTCTCGGACAGGGCCCGCCGGACCGCCCGCGCCGCCTGGTCCTCGACCTGTGCGCCCGGGTCGCGCCCCAGGTAGCGGGTCTCCACCGGCCAGGCCCGCCCCTCGCTGGACAGGACCGGCGCCCCGCCCAGCAGGTCCGCCACCGCCGCCCCGTCCAGGGTGGCCGACATGACCAGGATCCGCAGGTCCGGCCTCAGCACGGACTGGGCGTCCCGGGCCAGGGCCAGGCCCAGGTCGGCGTCGAGGCTGCGCTCGTGGAACTCGTCGAAGATGACCAGGCCCACGCCCTCAAGGCCCGGGTCGGACAGGATGCGGCGGGTGAAGACCCCTTCGGTGACCACCTCCAGCCGGGTGGCCGCCGACACCCGGCTCTCCATCCGCACGCGGAAGCCCACGGTCGCCCCCACCGCCTCGCCCAGGTTGGCGGCCAGCCGGGCGGCCACGGCCCGCGCGGCCAGCCTCCGCGGCTCCAGCATCAGGATCTTCCGGTCCGCCAGCCAGGGGGTGTCGAGGAACCTCAGCGGCGCGAGCGTGCTCTTCCCCGCCCCCGGCGGCGCCACGAGCACGGCCGAGGTCCCGGCCCCGAGGGCCTCAAGCAGGGACGGCAGGACCTCTTCCACAGGCAGCATGGCCCCGGTCTAGCCCCCGCCGCGGAGGGGGCCAAGGGCTGCACGCAGGGCCCGCCCTTGCAAATCCCACCCCGGCACCGATGATAGGGCCATGAGCCAGCCGCCCATCCGCGCCATAATCGCGCCCGTCACCCCGCTCCAGCAAAACTGCACCATCGTGTGGTGCGCCAAGACCCTGAAGGCGGCGGTGATCGATCCCGGCGGCGAGGTTCCCCGGCTGATGGGCGCGCTGCAGCAGCAGGGCCTGACGCTGGAGAAGATCTGGATCACCCACGGCCACCTGGACCACGCCGGGGCCACGGCCCAGCTCAAGGCCCTGACCGGAGCGGTGATCGAGGGGCCGCACCCGGATGACGCCCCCCTGATCGCCGGCATCCCGGAGTCCGGCGCCCGCTACGGCATGCCCGACGCCCGGGCCTTCGAGCCCGACCGCTGGCTGGACGACGGTGACCGGGTGACCCTGGGCGAGACCGAGTTCGAGGTCTTCCACTGCCCCGGCCACACTCCCGGCCACGTGGTCTTCTTCCACCGCGAGGCGCGCTTCGCCCAGGTCGGAGACGTCCTGTTCCAGGGCTCCATCGGCCGCACCGACTTTCCCGGCGGCAGCTATCCGCAACTGATCGCCGCCATCACCGGCAAGCTCTGGCCCCTGGGCGAGGACGTGGCCTTCGTGCCCGGCCACGGCCCCATGTCGACCTTCGGCCGCGAACGCCAGACCAATCCCTTCGTCTCGGACGAGGCCCTGTCGGAGGGTTAGACTGGCCGGTCCGACGAAGTCCTGGCGGGCGGCGCCTTGGCGGGCGGCTTCCTGTCGGGCCTGCCCCGGGCGAGGAAGGCCTCAAGGACTGGCTTCAGGGCGAGTTCCAAGGCGAATTCTTGGTGTCTCAGGTCGCCCCCGAACAGCATCCGCGCGTTCAATCTCTCGCGGGCGAAGACCCTGTCCGGGGCCAGGGCCGGCGAGATCGGCGCCGGGATGGAACCATCAGGCAGCCGGAAGTTCCTGCGGAAGGACCGGTCGTACGCAACCGCAAGCCGGTCCATCATCGCGCACCGCAGAAGGACATTGCGCGTCAGGGCCGGCCTGAGGGCGGCCCAGTCCGCATAGCAGTTCTCGACGAGACCCATGGCCTCGCTCATGCCGCCATTCCGGTAGGCCGAGATGAAGTCCACGACGGCGATTTCGACGATCGCCGGGGGTGGCGACGGATGGAGCTCCTCAAGCGTCGGCGCCCGGCGGGGCAGGGTTCGGTCGAGCCACTTCCAGAAGCCCGGGACAGGCTTCGGGACCTCCCGGGCCAAACGGTCCGGCAGGCTGGCGCCGGAGATCAGGCCTGCCCCGAAAACGACCAGGAAGACAGCGCCGGCGAGCGGGAAGCTGGCGGAAGGACGGGATTCCATGGAGGCGGCTCCGCCCGCAGGCCAAACGCCCGACGGGAAGTCTCA
>CAIMLY010000057.1 GCA_903842425.1 uncultured Alphaproteobacteria bacterium
CAGACGGGGGCGGAGACCATGAGCGCGGACTACGGGGACAACCGGCCGGACCTGTCGGCCTTCTGGATGCCCTTCACGGCCAACCGGCAGTACAAGGAGGCGCCGCGCCTCCTCGTCGAGGCCAGCGGCATGCACTACCGCACGATCGACGGCGACAGCGTGCTGGACGGCACGGCGGGCCTCTGGTGCTGCAACCTGGGCCATGCCCGGGAGGAGATCACCCAGGCCGTCTCCCGCCAGCTGGCCACCCTCGACTTCGCCCCGACCTTCCAGATGGGCCATCCCCTGCCCTTCCGCCTGGCGGCGGCCCTCGCCGAGTTCGCGCCGCCCGGCCTCGACCGGATCTTCTTCACCAACTCCGGTTCGGAGTCCGTGGACACCGCCCTCAAGATGGCCCTGGCCTACCACCGGGCCCAGGGCGAGGGTCAGAGGGTACGCCTGATCGGCCGGGAGAAGGGCTATCACGGCGTCGGCTTCGGCGGGATCTCGGTCGGCGGCCTGGTCAACAACCGGCGGACCTACCTCACCCTGCCCGGGGCGGACCATATCGCCCACACCTTCGACCTGGAGCGGAACGCCTTCTCCCGCGGCCTGCCCGACCATGGCGCCGAGAAGGCGGACGAGATCGAGCGGCTGGTCGCCCTGCACGGGGCCGAGACCATCGCCGCCGTGATCGTCGAGCCCGTCGCGGGGTCGGCCGGTGTCCTGCCCCCGCCGAAGGGGTATCTCGAGCGCCTGCGCTCCGTCTGCGACCGGCATGGCATCCTGCTGATCTTCGACGAGGTGATCACCGGCTTCGGACGGCTGGGCGAGCCCTTCGCCGCCCAGGCCCTCGGCGTCACGCCGGACATCATGACCACCGCCAAGGGCATCACCAACGGCGCCCTGCCCATGGGCGCGGTGTTCGCCCACCGGAAGGTGCACGACGCCATCGTCCAGGGTCCGCCCGCCGCCATAGAGTTCTTCCATGGCTACACCTATTCCGGGCATCCCGTAGCCTGCGCCGCCGCCCTCGCCAGCCTGGAGATCTATCGCCGCGACGGCCTCTTCACCCGGGTGAAGTCGCTGGCCGGCCTGTGGGAGGACAGCCTGCACGCCCTGCGCGGCAAGCCGAACGTCCTCGACATCCGCAACATCGGCCTGATGGGCGCGATCGAGCTGGCCCCGCGGCCGGACGCCCCGGGCGCCCGGGGCTACGAGGTCCTGGTCAAGGCGCTGAAGGCCGGGCTCCTCGTCCGGGCCACGGGGGACATCATCGCCCTGTCGCCGCCGCTGATCATCAGTGAGGCCCAGATCGGCCAGCTGTTCGACATCCTGGGTGGGGTGCTGGACGGCGTCGCCTGACACCTCCCGCCTGTCGGCTTGACATAAAGACATAAAGATATCTTTATGTGCTCATGTTGAGCGCTGACCGCACCGTCGACGTCCTGCGCGCTGCGGGAGAACCCTCGCGGCTGCGGATCCTCGCCCTGCTGGCGCGGGAAGAACTGGCGGTGCTGGAGATCTGCAAGGTGCTGGACCAGAGCCAGCCCCGCGTCTCGCGCCACCTTCGCCTGCTGGCGGAGGCGGGACTTGTGGAGCGGTTCCCGGACGGCGCCTGGGTCTTCTACCGGCCAGCGGCGGAGGGGGAGGCGCGCACCCTGGCCGACGGGGTCCTGGCCGCCCTCGACGGGACCGACCCGGTCCTGGTCCGGGATGCCGAGCGGCTGGAGGCCGTCCGCGCCGAGCGCCGGACCGCAGCCGACCAGTACTTCGCCCGCAACGCCGCCACCTGGGACGAGATCCGGTCCCTTCACGTGGCCGAGGACCGCGTGGAGGCCGCCATCCGAGCCGCCGCCGGGCCGAGCCCCTTTCATCGCCTGGTCGACCTGGGGACGGGGTCGGGCCGCATGCTGACCCTGCTCGGGCCGCGCGCGGCCTCCTGCCTGGGCCTCGACCTCTCCCAGCAGATGCTCAATGTCGCCCGGGCCCGGGTGGAGGCCGCCGGCCTACCTGCCTGCGACCTGCGCCATGGGGACATCTTCGCCACCCGCCTGCCCGACGGCTGCGCCGACCTGGTGGTGGTGCACCAGGTGCTGCATTACCTCGGGGATCCCGCCGCCGCCGTGCGCGAGGCCGGTCGCCTCGCCGCCCCGGGCGGCCGACTGGTCATCGTCGACTTCGCGCCCCACGCCCTGGAAGTCCTGCGCGAGCAGCACCAGCACCGCCGGCTGGGCTTCTCCGCCCCTGAGATGAAGCGGTGGCTGGCGGCGGCGGGCCTGCGCCAGACCGGCCTGGAAACCCTCTCTCCCGCCCGGAGCGACGGCCTGACCGTCTGCGTCTGGACCGCCGAACGGAGTCCCGCATGACCGACACCGCCCTGGGCCCCATCGCACGCGCCGGCGCGGGCCTCGCCGCCCCGCCCCGCGTTTCCTTCGAGTTCTCGCCGCCCAAGACCGAGGAGGCCGAGGTCGCCCTGTGGGAGGCGATCCGCCGCCTCGCTCCGCTCAACCCGGCCTTCGTGTCCGTCACCTACGGCGCGGGAGGCTCGACCCGGGACCGGACCCACCGGACCGTCAGCCGCCTGCTGGCCGAGACCGACCTGTCGCCCGCCGCCCACCTGACCTGCGTCGACGCCAGCCGGGCCGAGGTGGACGAGGTGATCCGCGACTACTGGGACGCCGGGGTCCGGCACATCGTGGCCCTGCGCGGCGATCCTCCCGGACAGATCGGCGGGGTCTATGTCCCGCGCCCGGACGGCTACCTCAACGCCACGGAGCTGACCGCCGGCATCCGCGACATCGGCCCCTTCGAGGTCAGCGTCAGCCTCTATCCCCAGACCCATCCGGAAAGCGGCTCGATCGACCATGACATCGACGTGCTCAAGGCCAAGATCGACGCCGGGGCGACCCGGGCCATCACCCAGTTCTTCTATGACGTGGACGGCTTCCTGAGGTTCATGGACCGGGTCCGCAGGGCCGGAGTCACCATTCCCATCTCGCCAGGCATCATGCCCGTCTCGAACTTCAAGGGCCTGAAGCGCATGGCCGGCCCCGTGGGCATCCCCCTGCCCGGCTGGCTGGGCGCCCTGTTCGAGGGCCTGGACCGTGACCCCGACACCCGCCGGATGATCGCCGCAGGCGTCGCCGCCGAGATGTGCGTCAAGCTGGCGGAGGAAGGCTATTCGGACTTCCACTTCTACACCCTGAACCGGGCGGACCTGGTCTACGCCATCTGCCGCATCCTGGGGCTCCGCGAGTCCGCAAGCGGAGGCGCCGCCGCATGAGAACCGCCCTGATCGCCGGCCTGATGGCCGCAGGCGCCGCCGTCGCCGCACCGAGCAGCCCGCCGGAGTGGAGCGCGCCCACCGACCCCTTCCAGGTGGCGGACAACCTCTACTACGTGGGCACGGCGGGGATCTCGGCCTGGCTCATCACGACGCCCAGGGGGCACATCGTGATCGACGGCGCCATGCCGACCAGCGCGCCCCTGATCCAGTCCAGCATCCGGCGGCTCGGCTTCCAGCCGAAGGACGTGAAGATCCTCCTGAACACCCACGCCCACTTCGACCACACGGGCGGGCTGGCCGACCTCAAGCGCGAGACCGGCGCCCGCCTGCTGGCCAATCCCGCGGACCGGAAGGCCCTGGAGACCGGGACCTATCCGGGTTGGGAAGAGAACCGCGGGCTCGACTTCGCCCCCGTCAAGGTCGATGGCGACCTCAGGGACGGCCAGCCCGTCCGCCTCGGCGAGGTGGTCCTGACCCCCCGCTTCACCCCGGGCCATTCCCCCGGCTGCACCACCTGGACCTTCCAGGTGAAGGACAAGGGCCGGCCTCTGAACGCGCTGCTCTACTGCTCCACCTCGGTGGCGGCCAACCGGCTCGTCTCGCGCGAGCGGGGGCCGCAATACCCAGGGATTGTCGAGGATTACCGACGCAGCTTCGCGCTGCTCAGGACCCTGGAGGCCGATGTCTTCCTGGCGCCCCACGCCGAGCAGTTCGGCCTGGAGGCCAAGCGGACGCGCCTGAAGGCCGGCGGCGCCAATCCCTTCATCGATCCGGGCGAGGTCAGCCGCAGGGTGGCCGCAAGCGAGTCCGACTTCAGACGTGAACTGGCCCGCCAGGAGGCCCGAGCGAAATGACCCGCACTGAGCGCATCGCCGCCCTGAAGGCCGCCTCCCGGGAGCGCATCCTCGTCCTCGACGGGTCCTGGGGCGTGATGATCCAGAAGCGCGGCCTCGACGAGGCCGACTACCGGGGCGACCGCTTCGCCACCCATCCGGGCCAGCTGAAGGGCAACAACGACCTCCTCTGCCTGACCCGGCCGGACATCATCACCGAGCTGCACGACGCCTATTTCGGCGCCGGGGCGGACATCTCCGAGACCAACACCTTCTCGGCCACCACCATCGCCCAGGCGGACTACAGCCTGGAGGCGGCGGTGCGGGACATCAACCTGGAGGGCGCCCGCCTGGCGCGTGCCTCCGCCGACCGCTGGACCGCCGCCGAGCCACACAAGCCGCGCTTTGTCGCCGGCTCCATTGGCCCCCTGAACAAGATGCTGTCCATGTCGCCGGACGTGAACGACCCCGGCGCCCGGTCGGTGACCTTCGAGGAGGTCTACCAGGCCTATCGCGAGCAGGTCATCGCCCTGAACGAGGGCGGCGTGGACCTCTACCTGGTCGAGACCATCACCGACACGCTCAACTGCAAGGCGGCCATCAAGGCCATCCTGGACCTCGAGGACGAGGGCTATGAGCCCCTGCCGATCTGGATCTCGGGCACCATCACGGACCGGTCCGGGCGCACCCTGTCC
>CAIMLY010000058.1 GCA_903842425.1 uncultured Alphaproteobacteria bacterium
CTGCACGTCCTGATCGGTGATGAGCCGCGGGTCATCGAGGCCGACACCATCATCGTCTGCGCCGGCCAGGACCCCCTGCGCGCCCTGCACGACGAGCTGGCCGCCCTGGGCGTGGCCTCCACCCTGGTCGGGGGCTCGGACGTCGCTGCCGAGCTCGACGCCAAGCGGGCCATCAACCAGGCCAGCCGGCTGGCGGCCGCCATCTGATTTCACCGAGCGGTCCGGAACCCGCGCCCGTCAAAGCATTGTCTTGACGGGCGCCGGGGGCTGGGTTTGAGTCCCCTGTCCGATGGTTGACGGCGCCGCTGCGAAGGGTCGCAGACCGTGTCCGGTACAGCCTGACGGGGGGAAGCAGATGAGCGTGGACTCCACCGCCGGCGGCGCGCCCGGCCCGAGGATCGAGACGACCAAGCCCTCCCTGTGGACCAAGATCTCCTATGGCTTCGGGGCGGTCGCCTTCGGGGTCAAGGACAACGGCTTCAGCTACTTCCTGCTGATCTTCTACAGCCAGGTGATCGGACTTGACGCCCGACTGGTGGCCCTCGCCCTGACCATCTCGCTGATGGTCGACGCGTTCTTCGACCCCATCCTGGGCTACTGGTCCGACAACCTGCGCTCGAAGTGGGGCCGGCGGCATCCCTTCATGTACGCCGCCGCACTGCCCATCGCGGCGACCTACTTCCTGCTCTGGAGCCCGCCCCAGGGCTGGCAGGACGTCCACCTCTTCCTCTACCTGCTGGGCCTCTCCATCCTGGTCCGGATGCTGATCTCGATCTACGAGATCCCCAGCACGGCCCTGGCGCCCGAACTGACCGACGACTACGACGAGCGCAGCTCGCTGCAGGCCTACCGCTCCTACTTCGGCTGGACCGGCGGCAACGCCATGTCGGTCTTCAACTTCATCGTCCTGTTCCCGCTGTTTGCGACAGCGGCCATCCCGAATGGCCAGTTCAATCCGGAGGCCTACAGGACCTACGGCATGATCGCCTCGGGCCTGCTGCTGGTCTCGGTCCTGGCCTCGGCCATCGGCACCCACAACCGGATCGCACACCTGAAGCCCGCTCCGCCGAAGCGGCGCCTCGGCCCGCTGATCATCTTCAAGGAAATCTTCGAGACCCTGTCGAACCGGTCCTTCCTGGCCCTGTTCATCTCGGCCATCTTCGGGTCCATCGCGGGGGGGCTCTCCGCCGCCCTGGCGTTCTATTTCTACACCTACTTCTGGGACTTCAGCACCGAGCAGTCGGGCCTGATCACCAGCGGCGTCTTCGTCTCGGCCATCCTCGGGGCCGTCCTCGCCCCCATCGTCAGCCGGACCATCGGCAAGAAGAAGGGCGCCATCATCATCGGCCTGATCGCCTTCCTGGGCTCGCCCATGCCCATCGTCCTGCGCCTCACGGGGATCCTGCCGGACAATTCCAGCCCCATGGTCTTCTGGTTCGTCTTCTTCACGACCATGATCGACGTGGGCCTGATCATCTGCTTCCAGATCCTCTCCGGATCCATGATGGCGGACCTGGTCGAGCAGGCCGAGATCAAGACCGGTAGGCGATCCGAGGGCATCTTCTTCGCCGCCTCGGCCTTCATCAGGAAGGTGGTGGGCGGACTGGGGCTCACCGCCGCGACTTTCGTCCTGACCATGGCGGGCCTGAAGGCCGGGGCCGATCCGACCCAGGTGTCCGACGAGACCCTCTTCCGCCTGGGCCTCTTCTACGTGCCCACGATCCTGGCCCTCTGGCTGACCATGCTGGCCATCATGATGACCTATTCCATCACCCGGGACGGCCACGAGGCGAACCTGCGCACCCTGGCCGAGATGAAGGGCAAGGAGGGCGACGGCGGCGACGACTGAGCCGCCGCTGGGCCCCGCCTCAGGCCGCCAGTCCCTGCAGGGCCGCCGCCTCGGCGCGGACGGCCTGCGGGCCGCCCAGGACCTGGCGGTTGAAGCCGATCCGCTTGAACCAGTAGTGCAGGCCGACGAGGTCGGTGAAACCCATGCCGCCGTGCACCTCGGTGGCGGTGCGGGCGACGAAGGTCCCCACCTCCGACAGGTGCGCCTTGGCGTGGCAGGCCATGACCGAGGCTTCCTCCGGCAGGTGGTCGAGGGCGTGGCCCGCGTACCAGACCAAAGATCGGCAGGGCTCCAGCGAGGCGGCCATCTCGGCGCACATGTGCTTGACCGCCTGGAAGCTGGCGATGGCCCGGCCGAACTGGACCCGGCCCTTGGCGTAGGCCACCGCCTGGTCGAGCATGTCCTGGGACGCGCCCAGGGTGTCGGCGGCCAGCATGACCCTTCCGGCGTCGATCATGGCGCGGACGGCGGCCGCGCCGTCGCCAGCCTTCAGGGGCTCGGCGGCGACGCCGTCGAGGACGAGTTCCCCCGTCGGGCGGGTGGCGTCGATGGTTCGGAAGCTCGTGCGGGCCAGGCCCGGCGCGTCGGCGGTCACCAGGTGAAGGCCCCGCGCGCGATCCGCCACGATGTAGAGATCGGCCTCGTAGTCGACGATGAACTGGGCCCGGCCATGCAGCTTGCCGTCACGGGCCTCGACGCCCGCCCCGTCCCGGGCGCCGGTGACCTCGGAAAGGGCCACCCCCGCCACCGTCGCGCCGGAAGCGAGCTTGGGCAGCCAGGTCGCCTGCTGCCCGGCATCCCCGGCCTTCAGCAGGGCCAGGGGGGCCATGACCGCCGTGCCGGCGAACGGCGCCGGGGCGACGAACCGGCCCAGCTGCTCGGCGGCCAGGGCGGCGTCCAGCAGGGACAGCCCGACCCCGCCGTGGACCTCGGGGATGATGAGGCCGGTGACGCCCAGCTCGGCCAGGCCCTGCAGCACGTCCGGGGCGCGGCGGTCCTTGCCGGCGGCGAAGGCGCGGGTGCGCTCCAGCCCGCCGGTCCCGGACAGGAACCGGGCCAGGGCGTCCTGCAGCATGACCTGTTCTTCAGAGAGTCCGAATTCCATGGCGTGTCTCTCCTCAGGCCTTGGCCAGCTTGGGCTCGCGGGGCATGTCCAGCCCGCGCTCGGCGATGATGTTCTTCTGGATCTGCGAGGTGCCCCCGCCAATGATCAGGCCGAGGAAGTACATGTAGTCCCTCTGCCAGGAGCCGCCGCCGCGCAGGCGGGGCGTGTCGCCGTAGAGCAGGCCCAGCTCGCCCATGACGTCGACGGCGAAGCCCTCCAGCTCATGGCGCAGCTCGGTGCCCTGCAGCTTGACCACCATGCCCGCCAGGGGGGCGGACTGCCGGTTCACCGCCGCCGAGAGCAGGCGCAGGTCATTGCAGCGCAGGGCCTGGACCCGGCCCTGGATGGCCATCAGACGGTCGCGGTAGACCGGGTTGTCGATGACCCGGCTTCCGTCGAGGGTCTCTGCCTTCATCAGGTCGATCAGGGCGTTCAGCCGGCTCTGCATGATGTTGGGGTCGGCCAGCGAGCCCCGCTCATGCCGCAGGATGGCGTTGGCCACCTTCCAGCCCTCGCCGCGCCGGCCAACGATCTGGTGGGCCGGGACGCGGACGTCGGTGAAGAAGACCTCGTTGAAGTTGGCTGCGCCGGTCATGTCCACCAGGGGGCGGATCTCGATGCCCGGGGTCTTCATGTCGAACAGGAGGAAGCTGATGCCCTCATGCTTGGGGGCGTCGGGCTCGGTCCGGACCAGGCAGAAGATCCAGTGTGCCAGGTGGGCCGTGGAGGTCCAGATCTTCTGGCCGTTGATCACCCAGTGATCGCCCTCCAGCACGCCCTTGGTGGCCACGGCGGCGAGGTCAGAGCCGGCGTTGGGCTCGGAA
>CAIMLY010000059.1 GCA_903842425.1 uncultured Alphaproteobacteria bacterium
CCCGTCCGCCGCGACCCGGCGGCGGAGATGGCCGGCGCCCATGCCGCCGGGACCCTGGCGAGGTGGGCGGGCGCCCTGTCCCCGGAAGAAGCCGCCTATGCCGATCTGGTCCGGGTCCGCGCCCGCTACGCCGGGATCGTCACCAGGGGCGGCTGGCCCGGCCTGCCCGGGGACCTCAGGTTGCGGCCGGGCGACGCCGGGCCCCGGGTCCTGGACCTCAGGCGGCGGCTGGCTGCGGAGGGCGATGCGCCGGCGAAGCCGGAGCGGCCCGAGGTCTTCGATCCTTCCCTGAAGAAGGCCCTGGCCGGCTGGCAGGATCGGAACGGCCTGGACCCGGATGGCGTCCTGGGCCCGGCCAGCCTGCGGCGGATGAACATCCCCGCCGCTGACCGGCTGGCCCAGGTGGAGGACAACCTGGAGCGATGGCGCTGGCTGCCCCGGCCCCTGCCGGCGGATCGCCTGGAGATTGATACGGGCGGCGCAGTGGGCGCCCTCTACCGGGACGGCCGGCCGGTCCATGCCTTCCGGGTGATCGCCGGCGCCGTCCGGGATTCGACGCCCCTGTTCCTGTCGGCGATCAACGGCGTGGTGCTGAACCCGCCCTGGAACGTCCCGGACCGCATCGCCCGGGAGGAGATCCTGCCCAAGGCGGCCCGCGACCCGGGCTACCTGGCGCGCAACCGCTTCGTCCGGATCGACGGCCGCCTCCAGCAGGCGCCGGGCCCGAACAGCGCCCTGGGCCTGGTCAAGTTCGACCTCGTCAGCCCCTTCGGGGTCTACCTTCATGACACCCCCGGGCGGGACGCCTTCCGCCTGGCCGGGCGTCACCTGAGCCACGGCTGCATGCGGGTGGAACGGCCGCTGGTCCTGGCGGACCTGCTGCTGGAGACCCAGGGCCGGGGCGGCGCCCGCCTGACCTCAGACCTGTCGACCGGGCGCACCCAGCGCATCGCCCTGGCCCGCTCCGTGCCCCTGGTGGTCGTCCACTGGACAGTCCGGTCCGAGGCGGACGGGCGGGCGGGATTCCTCGATGACGTCTACGGCTGGGACGCCCGGGTCAACGCCGCCCTTGCGCGATTGTGATCCAAACCGGGCTTGCCAGGGGGCGGCCCGGCAGGCAGACAGGCGCCGGGGCGTAGAGGAGACCTGTCCATGATCGGACGTCGACGCCTTCTGGCCGGAGCCCTGGGGCTCGCCGCACCTTCCGTCCTGGCGAACGGGGCGCTTGCCGCCGCGCCGCGTCGGCTTTCCCTCATGAACCTTCATACCGGCGAGAAGCTGGCCGCCACCTATTTCGAGGCCGGGCGGTACCTTCCTGACGCCCTGGCGGCGATCGACCGGGTCCTGCGGGACCACAGGTCCGGGGCTGTCCATCCCATGGACCCCGGGCTTCTGGACCTGGTGGCCAGCCTGTCGGCCCAGCTGGGAAGCGCCGGGGCCGTCCAGGTGATTTCCGGATACCGGTCCCCCGCGTCCAACGCCGCCCTGCACCGGCGGTCCACCGGAGTCGCCACCCGAAGCCTCCACATGGAGGGAAAGGCCATGGACATCCGGGTCCCGGGTGTGGAACTTGCCCTCGTCCGCAAGGCCGCCCTCTCGATGGGGCGCGGTGGCGTGGGCTACTATCCGGGCTCCGACTTCGTTCACGTGGATGTCGGAAGAGTCCGGCAGTGGTAGGTTTTCAACCCAAGGGGGCCAGCTCATGGACATCAACGACATCATCGCCGGCGTAAGCCAGAACCCCGCCCTGGCCGAAACCATCGGCAAGCTCGGGATCGACCCGGCGCTCGCCCAGACCGCCCTCAGCGGCGTCCTCAGCCAGCTCTCCCAGGGGCATGACGTGACCCAGATCGCCTCGGGCGTCGCGGAGTCCGCCGGCCTGGACGTCTCCCAGGTGCTCGCCCTGCTTCCCGGCGTGGTCGCCGCGCTGCAGGGGCACGCCGGCGGCGCCGGCGGGGACCTCGTCACCGGCCTGCTCGGCAAGCTCCAGGGCGGTCAGTTCGGCGACGTCCTCGCCATGCTCGACACCAACAAGGACGGCAGCGTCGTCGACGACGCCCTGAGCCTGGTGAAGGGCCTGTTCAGCCGCAACGCCTGAACCCCGCGTCCGGGGGTCAGGCCGGAGGCCGGGCCGTGCGCTCGGCGTGCAGGCCGTTCCGGCGCTCCAGGTAGGAGTCCTGGGCGTCGGAACCCCCGTAGTGGCGATTCATCTCGCGGCGGGGATCCTGGGCGAAGATGTGCCCGGCGCCCTTGCATGTGCGGAACCCCAGCAGGTCCTGGAGTTCCGGGGCGAAACCCATCATCCGGCCCGGGCTGATTCCCAGCATCAGGTTCTCCTGCTGGCGCATCGACCCGTTGCAGTAGTTGATGGTCAGCGCCACCCGGTCGTGGTCGGACCGGTTGGCCCCCGCGCCGTGGAAGCAGCTTCCCACCACGAAGGCGATGCCGCCCGCCGGCATGAGCAGCGGGACCGTCCCGTACCGTTTCCGGGGGTGCGGGTCGTGGTCCCAGGCGTGGCTTTCGGGGACGACGCGGGTGGCGCCCGTCTCCTCGGTAAAGTCGGTCAGGGCCCACATGGTGTTGCACACCAGGTTGGGGTGGGGCCGGGGGAAGGCGTAGACCCCATCATCCACATGGATCGGCTGGGCGGGCTCGCCCGGCCCCACCACGGCGCTGCCCATGGTGGACAGGAGGAAGCCCTCGCCCAGCACCTTGGGCAGGACCTGGAGGATCCAGGGATGGACGGCGACCCTCTGCCAGACCTCGCCGTCGTTCAGGAGGTCGAACCAGCGCCGGGTGACCTGCCCGGTGAAGGGGGCGGGGGGGATGTCGCCCCCGGGCCGCACCCTCTCAAGCCGCTCCAGTTCCTCGCAGATCTCCTGGCGGAAGTCCGCGGGGATGGCGTCCGGCAGGATCGCGTAGCCGTCGCGGGCGATGCGAGCGGCCAGGGCGGCCGCCTCGGCTTCGGACAGGGGCGGGAGCATGGCCTCTCCTCTCAGGGGGCGGGTCGCCAGAAGGGCGCCCGGGCCTTCACGGGGTCCAGCAGGGACGGGTCGGCGTCCTCCAGGGGGTGGCCGAGCGGGAAGGGCGGCCGGGGTTCCAGCCCCAGGGCGGTCATGACCCGGTCGTCCCGGTAGTAGCTCATGAGGACCAGGGCGTAGAGGGCGCCGATGTCCGGCCCGACGGCCTGAGCCAGGCGGGTCTCCAGCGCCGTGCGGTCCATCCCGGCCAGGCTGCCGGGGGCCTGGCCAAGATCGGCGGTCAGTCGGCGAAGGGCGCCCGCCGAGGGCCCGGCGGCCCTGGCGATCCCGGCGAAGATCTCCGCATCGTCCGCCCCGGGGACGCCGTGCGCCTCGCTGGCGGGGATCATGGCCCCGGCCAGGGCCCTCAGGTCATCCAGCTCCAGTGTGGAGAGGGGGGCGGTCATGGCGGCCTCAGTCGAACAGGTTGGCCAGGCGCGACTTGATCGCGTCGGCGACGTAGAGGGCCAGGGCCTGGATGGTCGAGGTGGGGTTCACCCCCGCCGAGGTCACGAAGACGCTGCCGTCGATGACGAAGAGGTTCTTCACGTCGTGGCTCCGGCCCCATTCATTGACCACGGAGGTCGCCGGGTCGCGGCCCATGCGGGCCGTGCCCATCAGGTGCCAGCCGCCGATGGCCAGGGGCGATTCCGAATGCACCTCCACGGCGCCGGCGGCCGTCAGCACCTCCGTGGCCCTCTCGATGGCGAAGGACAGCATGCGCCGGCTGTTGTCGCTGAGGGTGTAGTCGATGCGCGGCGCAGGGATGCCGTGGGCGTCCCTGAGGTCGGGATCGAGGGTCACCCGGTTGTGCAGCTCGGGCAGGTCCTCGCAGATGGCCACCATGCCCGTCGTCTTCTGGTGCAGCCGGCGATAGGCGTCGTGGTGGCCCGCGCCGAGGGGCAGCCGGCCCCGGCCCAGGCCGGACAGGGCGGTCATCACCGGGCCCTGGCCCCGGGAGAACTCGAAGGTGAAGCCCCGCACGAATCCCCGGTCCAGGCTGGTCTCGTAGAACTCCTGGCTCCACAGGCCGTTGGAGGGGCCCCGTCCTCCGTCGAGTGTCTCTTCGAACCGGCCGGAAATGTAGGCGTAGGGATGGAACATGAGGTTCCGGCCCACCAGGCCGCTGGAATTGGCCAGGCCGTCGGGGAAGCGCTTCGAGGTCGAGTTCAGGAGCAGGCGGGGGGTGCCGATCCCGTTGCAGGCCAGGATGACCACCTCGGCGCCCAGGAACCGCTCCACCCCCTCGCCGTCGTAGTAGACCACCCCCGTGGCCATGCCCTCGTCATTGGTGGTGATCTCACGGACCCGGCAGCGGGTCCGGACCTCGACCCCGGCCCGGCGGGCGAGGGGCCAGTAGGTGATGTCGGTGCTGGCCTTGGCGCCCTGGGCGCAGCCGTGCAGGCAGTGGCCGAGGTTGATGCAGGGCGCCCGGCCCCCGTGCGACTCCGTCGCCACGGCGCTGTCCGAGGGCCACCAGTGCCAGCCGCGGGCGTTGAAACCCCGCGCCACCGCGGCCCCGGCCCGTCCGAGGGGGATGGGCTTCATCCGCTCGGGACGCGGCGGGTTGGCCGGGTCCCCCTGGAGGCCTGAGACCCCCATGATCCGGTCGTTCTCGTCGTAGAAGGGCTCGAGCGTGGCGTAGTCGATCGGCCAGTCCTCGCCCACGCCGTCCAGGCTGCGCACGCGGAAGTCCGAGGGATGGAACCGGGGGAAGTGGCCCGCATAGAGCACCGTCCCGCCGCCGACGCCGTTGAAGTTGGCGATCTTGATCGGCGAGTTGTCCTCGTTGATCGGGTAGTCGCCCGGGTTCCGCCTCTGGTTGGGGTTGAAGCTGAAGTCCGACATGGCCCGCAGCTCCCAGTCCCGCCCCGTGCTGGGGTAGCGGGAAGGGTCCGGCCAGTCGCCCTGCTCCAGGCAGACGATGTGCATGCGGGTGTCCGACAGGCTCCAGGCCGCCGCGGCCCCGGAGGCGCCTGCGCCGATGATCACGACATCGACGGACTCGCCCATCCTCGCCGCGCCCGCGCTCAGGCGTCGTAGCCGGGGCTCAGCCGGTCGAGCCGGCGCAGCAGGCCGGGCCAGGGCAGGGCGCCGCCCACGCCGCGGCGGGTCTGCTCATGCACCACCTCCTGGGCCGCCTGGGGGGCGATCAGCACCCGGTCTCGGCCGGCCGCCAGGGCGTGGATCTGCACCTTGCAGGCCTGCTCCAGGTTGTACATGGCGCGGAAGCAGTCGCCGGCCGTGGCGCCGAGGCCCAGGGTGCCGTGGTTGCGCAGGATCATCAGGGGCTTGTCGCCCAGGTCCGCCACCAGCCGCTCGCGCTCATCCAGGTTCAGGGCGATGCCCTCATAGTCGTGGTAGGCGACCTTGTTGATCACCGTCAGGGCGAATTGGCTGAGGGGCATCAGCCCCTCGGTCTGGGCCGAGACGGCGACGCCGTACTCCGAGTGCAGGTGCATGACGTAGTTGGCGTGCTCCACCGCCATGTGCACGGCCGAGTGGATGGTGAAGCCCGCCGAGTTCACGAAGTAGGGCGTCTCCTGCAGGATGTTGCCGTCCACGTCGATGCGGACCAGGGACGAGGCCGTGATCTCGTCCCAGAAGAGGCCGTAGGGGTTCAGCAGGAAGTGGTGCTCCGGGCCCGGGATCCGGGCGGAGATGTGGGTGTCCACCAGGTCGTCCCAGCCGAACATCGCCACCAGCCGGTAGAGGGCGGCCAGCTCGACCCGCGCCTTCCACTCTTCCTCGGACACCCGCCCCTTCAGGGACGCGATGTTCAGTCCCGATCCGTCGGCCATGGCCGTCCTCCCTCATGTCTTTGGAGAGAGGCTAGACCAAACATACCGGTGGCTCAAGATTCAGCACCGCCCGCAGGTTCTGCGCATCTTCACGGAGCGGAAAGCTTGCGGCCAGCCACCCGCTGTCATACCCGGGTTTCAGTCAGGCGCCGTTTCAGGGCGGGGGGAGGGCGACATGGGCAGGCTTGAGGGCAAGGTGGCGGTGATCACCGGCGGCACCAGCGGCATCGGCGAGGCGACGGTGGAGCTCTTCGTCGCCGAGGGCGCGAAGGTGATGATCGTCGGGCGCAATGCGGACAAGGGCGCTCGGATGGTCGCCGACCTGGGCGCCAACACCCGGTTCCACCGGGCCGACGTACGCATCGAGGCCGAGATCAAGGCGGCGATCGACGCCGCGGTCGCCGCCTTCGGCCGGCTGGACATCCTGTTCAACAACGCCGGCGGCGGGACCCAGGGCGATGTCACGGACTTCACCGAGGCCCAGTTCGACGACGCCATGCGCCTGCTCCTGTCCAGCACCCTCTACGGCATGAAGCACGCCGCGCCGGTGATGGCGGCCCAGGGCTGGGGCGCGATCATCAACAACTCCTCGGTGGCGGCCCTGCAGGCCCACCGCGGCGGCTACCTCTATTCCATCGCCAAGGCCGGGGTGACCCAGGCGACCAAGCTGGCGGGCATGGAGCTCGGCCGGCTGGGGGTGACCGTCAACTGCATCTCGCCGGGGGGCATCGCCACGCCGATCTTCTTCGGGGGGTCCGAGCGCGCCGTCACCATGGAGGAGGGCCACGTGGCGGCCTCCATGGCCAAGCTGGAGCGCAACATCGCGAAGGCCACGCCCGTCCAGAAGACCGGCTATCCCCGGGACATCGCCGCCGCGGCCCTCTACCTCGCCAGCGACGAGGGCCATTTCGTCAACTGCCACGACCTGGTGGTGGACGGCGGCATGACCTTTGGCGGAAGGCCGGACTACACGCCGGGGACCTGAATCCCCAATACGCCAGAACCGGACGTAGCCAGACCTGGTCGGCCCAAGAGAACATCTTGCGAACAGAGAACAAACGGGGTACCCCTGTCGACATCGGCGGCAGGCGCCGACGGGCGGCCCCGGGCCGCGGAATCATGGGATAAGGACCCCGGATCATGACCAATCAGGCGTTGAGGCTCGTGGTGAAAGAAGACGGTGAGAAGCAGCGGGCCCTTGAGGCGGCGCTGACCCAGATTGACCGGGCCTTCGGCAAGGGCGCCGTCATGAAGCTCGGCGACAAGGCGGCCATGGAGGTCGAGGCGGTGTCCACGGGCTCCCTCGGCCTGGACATCGCGCTGGGCATCGGCGGCCTGCCCAAGGGGCGGATCATCGAGATCTACGGCCCGGAAAGCTCCGGCAAGACCACCCTGGCCCTGCACGTGGTGGCCGAGGTCCAGAAGGCCGGCGGCGCCGCCGCCTTCATCGATGCCGAGCACGCCCTGGATCCCGCCTACGCCCGCAAGCTGGGCGTCAACCTGGACGAACTCCTCGTGGCCCAGCCGGACACCGGCGAGCAGGCCCTGGAGATCACCGACACCCTGGTGCGCTCCAACGCCATCGACGTGATCGTGATCGACTCGGTGGCGGCCCTGACGCCCCGGGCCGAGATCGAGGGCGAGATGGGCGATTCCCTTCCCGGTCTCCAGGCCCGCCTGATGAGCCAGGCCCTGCGCAAGCTCACGGCCTCGGTCTCCAAGGCCAAGACCATGATCATCTTCATCAACCAGATTCGGATGAAGATCGGCGTCATGTACGGCTCGCCCGAGACGACCACGGGCGGCAACGCCCTGAAGTTCTACGCCTCGGTCCGCCTCGACATCCGCCGCACCGGCTCGGTCAAGGCGCGGGACGAGATCATCGGCAACAATGTCCGCGTGAAGGTGGTCAAGAACAAGGTGGCCCCGCCGTTCCGCGAGGTCGAGTTCGACATCATGTACGGCGAGGGCATCTCCAAGCTGGGCGAGATCATCGACCTGGGCGTCAAGGCCGGGGTCATCGAGAAGTCCGGCTCGTGGTTCTCCTGGAACAGCCAGCGCATCGGCCAGGGTCGCGACAATGTCCGCGAGTTCCTGCGGACCAATCCGGACATCGCCGGCCAGATCGAGGCCCAGGTGCGCGGGGCCCGCGAGGTCATCGAGGAGGAACTCCTGGTCGGCCCCACCGCCGAGGACGACGCCGAGTAATCCCCATCACGGGGGCGGGACCCGGGCCTGAGGGCCGGGGTTCCCGCACCTGCGGGTCGGCGGCGTGCGGCCTTGCGCTTGGCGCGGCCGTTCAAGTCCCGTAAACCCTCTGGCTTCCGCGGTGCAGCAAGGGTCCGGCCGTCCTGGCCCTGCGCGCCGCTCTGACAGTCCAGAAGCCGCGCCATGCCCAGTCTGAATGACATCCGCTCGACCTTCCTGAGCTACTTCCAGGCCAACGATCACCTGGTCATCCCCTCGGCCCCCCTGGTGCCGCAGAACGACCCGACCCTGTTGTTCGTCAACGCCGGCATGGTGCCGTTCAAGAACTACTTCACCGGCGCCGAGACCCCGCCCACCCTGCGGGCCGCCTCGTCGCAGAAGTCCGTGCGCGCCGGCGGCAAGCACAACGACCTGGACAATGTCGGCTACACGGCCCGGCACCACACCTTCTTCGAGATGCTGGGGAACTTTTCCTTCGGCGACTATTTCAAGGAAGGCGCCATCGAGCTGGCCTGGGGTCTCCTGACCCGCACCTTCGGCATTCCCGCCGAGAAGCTCTGCGTCACGGTCTACCACACAGACGACGAGGCGGCGGACCTCTGGAAGCGGATCGCCGGCCTGCCGGACCACAAGATCATCCGCATCTCCACCAGCGACAACTTCTGGTCCATGGGCGACACCGGCCCCTGCGGCCCGTGCTCCGAGATCTTCTACGACCACGGCGAGCACATCCCGGGCGGTCCTCCCGGCAGTCCCGACGAGGACGGCGACCGTTTCGTGGAGATCTGGAACCTGGTCTTCATGCAGTTCGAGCAGCTGGCCGACGGGACCCGCCGGCCCCTGCCCAAGCCGCAGATCGACACCGGCATGGGCCTGGAGCGGATCGCCGCCGTCCTGCAGGGGGTGCACGACAACTACGACACGGACCTCTTCCGAACCCTGATCGCGGCCTCGCAGGGCTTCGTGGGCGCCGGCGGCGAGCCGGCCTCCCACCGCGTGATCGCCGACCACCTGCGCTCGTCCAGCTTCCTGATCGCCGACGGCGTCTCGCCCTCCAACGAGGGCCGCGGCTACGTCCTGCGCCGGATCATGCGCCGCGCCATGCGTCACGCCCACCTGCTGGGGGCCCAGGAGCCCCTGATGCACCGGCTGGCGCCGACCCTGATCTCCGAGATGGGCGAGGCCTATCCCGAGCTGCGCCGCGCCCAGCCCATGATCGTGGAGACCCTTCGCCAGGAGGAGGAGCGCTTCCGGCGCACCCTCGGGCGCGGCATGGCCCTGCTGGAGGAGGCGACCACGGGCCTGGGTGAGGGCGACCGACTGCCCGGAGAGGTGGCATTCCGCCTCTATGACACCTACGGATTCCCCCTCGACCTGACCCAGGACGCCCTGCGCGCCCGGGGCGTGGCGGTGGACCTCGACGGCTTCCAGGACGCCATGCGCCGGCAGCGCGAGATGGCCCGCGAGGCGTGGGCCGGCTCCGGCCAGGCGGCGGCTGCGGCGGAATGGTTCGGCATCCGCGAGCGCCTCGGGGCCACCGAGTTCCTGGGCTACGATCGAACGGAGGCCGAGGGCGAGCTGGTCAGCCTGGTCAAGGGAGGCGATGAAGCGTCCGCCGCAGCCGTCGGCGAGACCGTCTTTGCGGTCTTTGACTGCACGCCCTTCTACGCCGAGAGCGGGGGCCAGGCGGGAGATCTCGGCGCCGCCTCCTGGCCCGGCGGACGGGGACGCGTGCTCGACACCCAGAAGCAGGCGGGCGATCTTTTCGTCCATGAAATCGAGGTCCTGGAGGGCGAACTTCAGGTTGGGTCCCGGGTCCGCCTGGCCGTTGACGCCGACCTGCGCCGCACCACGCGCGCCAATCACTCGGCCGCCCACCTGCTGCATTCGGCCCTGCGCCGGGTCCTGGGCCCGCACGTCGCCCAGAAGGGGCAGATGGTCGATGGCGAGCGCGTCCGCTTCGACTTCAGCCATGGCGGGCCGGTCACCCCGGCCGAGATCGAGGCCATCGAGGCCGAGGTGAACGCCGTCATCCGCCAGAACCAGTCGGCCCGGACCGAGGAGATGGCGCCCGACGAGGCCATCGCCGCCGGCGCCGTCGCCCTGTTCGGCGAGAAGTACGGGGAGTCCGTCCGGGTCCTGACCCTCGGCGCGGGCCTGGAGGGCGACGGGGCCTACTCCGTGGAACTCTGCGGCGGCACCCATGTCGACCGGACGGGGGACATCGCCCTCTTCAAGGTCGTTTCCGAGGGCGGTGTCGCCGCCGGCGTGCGGCGCATCGAGGGCCTGACCGGCGAGGCGGCCCGCCGCTGGCTGGTCGAGCAGGCCTCCGTGGCCCGCAGCCTGTCCGAGCAGTTCCGCACCCCGGTCTCCGAGGTCCTTGCCCGCGTGGAGGCCCTGGAGGCCCAGCGCCGCAAGCTCGAGAAGGACCTGGCCGACGCCCGGCGCCAGCTGGCCATGGGCGGCGGCGGCGCGGCCGCCAGCGGCCCGGAAGCGGTCGGCGGGGTCCAGCTTCTGGCCCGGGTGATGGACGGAGTCGGCGGAAAAGACCTTCGGCCCATCGCCGAGGCGTTCAAGAAGCAGGTTCCCGACGGTGTCATCGCCCTCATCGGCAACGCGGACGGCAAGGCGGCGGTCACCGTCGCCGTGACGGGCGCTGCGGCCCAGACGGTGAGCGCCGTGGACCTCGCCAAGGCCGCCGTCCTGGCCCTGGGCGGGCAGGGGGCCGGCGGCCGTCCGGACTTCGCCCAGGGCGGGGCGCCCGACGCCGCGCGCGCCGAAGAGGGGCTGGCGGCCATCCGGGCCCTTCTCGCGGGCTGAGGCGACGCCGGGGCCTTGCCTCGCCGGGCCTCCGGGGCGAGGGTTCTGGAATAGACAGAACCCATTCCAGGTCCGGGAGGCCGCCGCATGTCTCAGCCCGTCATCAACTCCAATGGAACCCTCAGGGGCAAGGTGGCGGTCGTCACCGGCGCCAGCCGTGGCATTGGCGAGGCGATCTGCGCCCGCCTGGCTATGGAGGGCGCGCGGGTCGTGGCCTCGGCCCGCACGGCGGAGACCGGCGAGAGCCGCCTGCCCGGGACCCTTCACGACACGGTGGACCGCCTGCGCAGGGCGGGCGCCGAGGCCGCCTTCATCAAGGCCGACCTGGCCCTGGCCGCGGACCGGGAGCGCCTCATTGACGAGACCAACGCCCTGTTCGGCCCGGTGGACATCCTCGTCAACAACGCCGCCATCACCTACTTCATGCCGGTGACCGACTTCACCGAGAAGCGCTTCAAGCTGATGATGGAAGTGCAGGTCTATGCGCCCTTCCACCTGTCCCAGCTGGTGCTGCCCTCGATGATCGAGCGCGGCTCGGGATCGATCGTGAACATCTCCTCGCCGGCGGGCATCCACCCCAAGCCCCCCTACAGGGGCGGCCGGGGCGGCACGGTCTATGGCCTGTGCAAGGCGGCGCTGGAGCGCTTCACCACCGGCCTCGCCTCGGAGGTCCAGGCCAACGGCATCGCCGTCAATGTCGTCTCGCCCGGCCTTGTGGACACTCCCGGCGTGGCGGTCCACGGCCTGATCAACGAGCAGTCCAAGGACCGGGTCCAGCCCATCGAGTACATCGCCGAGGCGGTCTACCAGCTGGCCAAGGCCGATCCGGCGACCATGACCGGCCGGGTGGATTATGCTGAACCCCTGCTCAAGGAGCTGGGCCTGGAGCCGTCGGCCCTGATCTGAGCCCGACAGGGCTTGCCTTGCCGCCGCAACGCCGCTCTTGATCGGCGACCTGTGGAGGCGCGCGTGATGAAATTTGTGGCGGGAGTGCTGGGCCTGGCCCTGATGACGGGATCTGCAACGGCGGCGGACCTGACCCTGGAGCGGGTCTACGCCGCCCCCGACCTCACCGGACCGCGCGCCCGGGGCGTGGCCCTGTCGCCGGACGGGACCGTCGTGACCTACCTGCGCGCCCGGGCGGACAATCCCCGCATGACGGACCTCTGGGCGGCCGACGTCGCTGGCGGGGCGCCCCGCCGGCTGATCGACGCCGCCGCCCTGATCCCCACGGGCCGGGACCTGTCCGAGGCCGAGAAGAGCCGCCGCGAGCGCCAGGGCGTCCAGACCTCAGGGGTGGTGGCCTATGACTGGGATGACGAGGGCCGCTTCATCCTTGCGCCCGTGGAGGGCGACCTCTGGCTCTGGACCCGCGCCGACGGGTCCCTGCGCCGCCTGACCGAGACCCCCGAGGACGAGATCGACGCCCGGGTCTCGCCGAAGGGCGGCTTCGTCTCCTTCGTCCGGGCCGACAACCTCTGGGTCGCGCCCGCCGGGGGTGGAGAGGCGCGGGCCCTGACCCGCGACGGGACCGAGCTGCGCAGCTGGGCGACTCCTGAGTTCATCGCCCAGGAGGAGATGGACCGGCAGACCGGCTACTGGTGGAGCCCCGACGAGACCCGGATCGCCATGACCCGGGTGGACCTGTCCGGCGTGGACGTCGTCGAGCGGTTCGACGTGAACGCCGCCGGCGCCGTCATCGTGCCGCAGCGCTACCCCAGGACCGGTCGCCCGAACGCCCGCGTGGAGCTGTTCGTCGCCAGCCTGGCTGGCGGCGATCCCGTGGCCGTGGACCTCGGCCCGGACCCCGACATCTACCTGGCCCGCGTGGACTGGTCCCGGGACGGACGGACCCTCTATGTCCAGCGCCAGTCCCGCGACCAGAAGCGTCTGGACCTGCTGGCCGTCGACCCGGCGACCGGGAAGTCGCGCGTGGTCCTGACCGAGACCAGCGCACACTGGGTCGAGCTGGCGGACGATTTCCGCCCCCTGAAAGACGGTTCCTTCCTCTGGTCCTCCGAGCGCTCGGGCTGGAAGCACATCTCCCTTCATGGAGCGGATGGCCGCCGCATCCGGCAGGTGACCCGGGGTGACTGGCCCGTGGACGCGATCCAGGGGATCGACGAGGACCGCGGCGTGGTCCTGTTCACCGCCAACCGGGACTCGCCTGTCGAGCGGCGCCTTTATGAGGCCTCCTGGCGACGGGAGCAGGCCCCGCGCGCCCTCACCGCCGCGGGAGGCTGGTGGACCGTGAAGGTCGCCGGCCGGGGCGGGGCCTTCGTGGGGACCTACGAGGACCCGGCCACGCCCCCCCGGACAGGGCTCTACCGCCCTGACGGTGAGCGCGTCCGCTGGATCGAGGAGAACGCCCTCGACGCCGGTCACCCCTTCGCCCCCTACCGGGACCGGCTGCAGGTCCCGAAGTACGGGACCCTGAAGGCCGCCGACGGGACCGACCTGTGGTGGTCCATGCGCACGCCCCCCGGCTTCGATCCGTCCCGCAGGTATCCCGTGGTGGTCCGGGTCTATGGCGGCCCCGGCAGCGCCCAGGTGCGCAAGGTCTGGCATGACCCGGCCGACCAGCTCTACCTGCAGGCGGGCTTCATCCTCTTCTCCCTGGACAACCGGGGCACGCCCAACCGCTCCACCGCCTTCAAGACGGCCATCGACCGCCGGCTGGGCCAGCTGGAGGTGGACGACCAGATCGCCGGCGCCCGCTGGCTGGCGACCCAGCCCTTCGTGGATCCGGCGCGGATCGGCGTCACCGGCTGGTCCTACGGCGGCTACATGGCCCTGATGCTGCTGACGGCGCCGGACACGCCCTTCGCCGCCGGGGTTTCCGGGGCGCCGCCCACCGACTGGACCCTCTATGACACCCACTACACCGAACGCTACATGGGCAAGCCGTCTGAAAACCCGTCAGGCTACGCCGCCTCGGAAGTCACCGCCCGGCTGGACCGTCTGAAGCCGGGAAGCCTTCTGCTGATCCACGGCATGGCGGATGACAACGTGACCTTTGACAACGCCACCCGGGTCATGGCCGACCTGCAGGGGAGGGGCGTCGCCTTCGAGACCATGGTCTATCCGGGCCTCCGGCACCGGGCCGGCTGGACACAGTCGCACCTGTCCCACCGCACCGCTGCGACCCTGGACTTCTTCCGGCGGAAACTGGGGCCCGGACGCTAGGGCGCCGACGGAACCGCCGTTGACCCCCTCACCCGGCTTCGCCGGGAGCTCCCCCTTGGGGGAGCAATTGGTGCACCCATGCCACCCCCCCGGGGGCGGTGGCGCGCGCAGCGCGACGGCGGGGGTCAGCTGAGGCGCCGTTGACCGGACGGCTCAGGCCGACGCCAGGGCCCTGTCGAGGTTGGCCGCAACCTTGTCGATGAAGCCCTCGGTGGTCAGCCAGCCCTGGGAGTCGCCGACCAGCAGGGCCAGGTCCTTGGTCATGGCGCCGGCCTCGACCGTCTCGACGCAGACCCGCTCCAGGGTGTGGGCG
>CAIMLY010000060.1 GCA_903842425.1 uncultured Alphaproteobacteria bacterium
ATCGGATCTGCGGCGGAATCCATCGCGCTCTTCGCGGTGAGCTCCTACGCAATGATGTTCTACAACCAGATCCTGGGGCTGAACGCCGCCCTGGCCGGCCTCGCGGTCTCGGCCAGCCTGCTGCTCGACGGATTCGCCGACCCGGTGGTGGGTTCGCTCTCGGACCGCACGCGCGGGCGCTTCGGGCGCCGGCACGGCTACATGTACTTCGCTCCCATACCGATCGCGATCTTCGTGATCGCGGTTTTCAATCCGCCCAAGGGCGCCTCCGACCTCGTGCTGTTCTTCTGGTTCGCCCTCTCGGTGAGCTGCCTTCGGATCTCCATGACCCTGTTTCACACCCCCCACCTGGCCATGGGTGGCGAGCTCTCGACCGACTACATTGAGCGCTCCAAGGTGTTGAGCTGGAACAACTTCTTCACCTGGGCAGGCGCTGCGGGCATGAACTTCTTCGCGCTGCACGTGATCTTCAAGGCGACGCCGGAGTATCCCCGCGGCCTGCTCAACCCTGAGCCCTATGGTCCCTTCGCAATAGGCTGCGCGCTCACCGCAATGGTGATCCTGTTCTCCTCCGCCTGGTTCACCCGGGACCAGATCGCACGACTGCCAAAGGCGCCGGACAACCTTGCCCGGTTCGGGCTCCTTGAGTTCCTCAGGGATCTCGGAAAGGCCCTCGGCAACCGCAACTACCTCTGGCTCCTGGTCGCCTATTTTTTCCTGTCGATGATGATCGGCCTGCGCGGCGGCCTGAACCTTTACGTGAACACCTTCTACTGGGGTCTCACGAGCGAGCAGCTGAAGTGGTTCGTGATCGGCAGCTTCGTCGGCTATGCGACGGGGTTCCTTTTCTCGGCCCGGATGCACCAACGCCTCGACAAGCGCATGAACATGATCATCTGGGCGGTCATCTATTCCGTTGGCCCCGCCATACCGATGGTCCTGGGGCAGATGGGCGTCCTTCATCAGGGCATGTCCAGCCTGACCCCCATCCTGATCGCCTTCTCCTGTCTCGGTGCAGCCGGGGCGAGCGTGCTTTCCATCACCGTCATGTCCGCCCTCGCCGACATCGCCGACGAGAACGAACTGACCCACGGGATCCGCCAGGAGGGCGTGCTCTACTCGACCCGCGCCCTTGCGGCGAAGATCGACCAGGCGCTCGGCGCCGCGCTCGCCGGCGTGGCCCTGGTGATGATCAGCTTCCCGGCGAAGGCCAAGCCGGGGTCCGTGCCGGATGAGACCCTGTTCAGCCTGGCGATGGTGGACGGGGTCATCGCCGCGATCCCCGGGATCATCGCCGCCGTCTGCTACGCCCGGTACAGCATCACGCGGGAGCGCTACGACGCCACAAAGGCGGCTCTTCTGGCGCGCCGTGCTGCGAAGGCGGCGTGAGGCGATGAGACCCGCTCGATCCATCGCCTTCCTCCTCGGCGCCTTGCTCCTGGCCGCCGCCGGTCCCGCCAGCACCGCCCTGCCGCCGCAGGCCTATCTCGAGGCCCGGCGCACGTCGGCGCTTCACCTCCAGCTGCGTATCCAGAAGGTCAAGCTGCGTCCGGCGAACCAGGCCTGCCGGGTTGAGGGTCGGGTCCTCAGGAGTTTCCGGGGCGACGCCCGCCCCGGTGATCGCATCGCCTTCGACGCCCCCTGCCGCTTCCCGGACACTGCACCCATGCCGGGGCCGGTGCTCTGGTTCCAGCCGGGCGACCTCAGGAAGGGGCAGGTTCTGGAGGGCTTCCTGGAGGGGCCGCCCGGGAACCCGACCATCGCCCGGAGCCAGCTGTTCGTCGTCCCCGGCGAGAGCGCCGACCCAAGGTGCGGCCTCGACGACTATGCCTGTCGGTAGCCTCCGGCCAACTCGGCTCTTGGCGCCGCCACGCCCCCGTGGCATCGCTCCGCCCGGCCAGGCCCGGTAGCTCAGCAGGATAGAGCAGCGCTTTCCTAAAGCGAAGGTCGGGGGTTCGAGTCCCTCCCGGGCCGCCAGTTCGGCATGGCCGCGCTGGGCCCCCACTTGCCGGGCCGCTGCACAGACCTTATCCGCACGCCATGACATCGGACCTACCCCCATCTCCATCGTCCCGCGTGCGGCGCGCTCCATCCCCGGAACGGGACGGGCGAATGGAGCGGGGCCGCGTGACCAGAGGGAAGATCGTCGCCGCGCTTCTCGACCTCATTCGCGCGGGGAACCTGAGCCCGACCTCCGACGATGTGGCGCAGTACGCAAAGGTCGGAGGGCGGACGGTCTTCCGGCACTTCCAGGACATGGAATCGCTGTTCGAGGAGATGAATGCGCAGGTCCGATCCCTCGTGGAGCCGGTGCTGACCCAAGCCGACTGGGAAGGGTCGTTGGCGCAGAGGATCGGGCAGCTGGTGATGGCCAGGTCGGCCACCTTCGAGGCCATCACCGCCTTCTATCTCTCGGGCGACACCCGGCTGCACACCTCGCCGACGCTCCAGCGCGCAAGGGGCCAGTTCGCGACACAGCAGCGCCGGCAACTCCTGGCCTGCCTCCCGGAGCTGCGAGACCAGCCCGGGGTCGCCGCGGCGGTCGAGCTCCTGACGTCCATGGAGGGTTGGCTCCGGCTGCGCCGGGCCCAGGGCCTGAGCTTCGACCAGAGCCAGCAGGCCATCGTCGCCGCCGTGAGCCGTTTGCTCGCCGCCTGACCGTCGCGGGGTGCGAGTTCCCGTTGCCAAACGCTCCCGCGTCATTTAATGGCAGTTTGACTGTCAATATCTTTCACGGATCGGGCCATCGCGCCCTCATCCGGGACTGTGAACGTGGGGAGCCGGACGATGGCGAGTTTCTGGGTCTGGGGCGTCGCCGTGCTGGGCTACGCAGCCTTCCTGGGGTGGTACGTCAACTGGCGAGCTCCTCTCTCGAAGGCTGAGATCGAGACCCTCATGGCGCAGATGCTCGCCAGCAATGTCGGGCACGGCGACCAGGACGAAATGCCCGTCATCCGGCGCTTTCTCGAGGAGGACGACGGTCGCGAGTTCTTCATGCTGAACGTCATCCGCATATCGGAGGCTGACGTCGCGGATCCGGTGACTGGGGAGATGCGGCCGGCGCGCCAGGTCATGGCGGGCTATACGCGCATGTTCATGCCCGCCCTGTTCGCCCGGGCCGGCCATCCGGCTCTGGCGGCGCGCCGCGTCGGCGGCATGGTCGACACCTGGGGGCTCAAGGACGTCCCCGAGTGGTCGATGATGGGCTACATCCGCTACCGGAGCCGGCGCGATCTCGCGCACCTGGTCTGCGATCCGCGGTTTACAGGGGCGCACGCGTTCAAGTTCGCCGCCATGCCGCAGACCTTCAACTTCCCGACCCGTCCGATGATCATGACCCTCGCCGGTCCAAGGATCTGGGTGGCCCTGTCGTTCGCCCAGGCCGCCGCGATGGCCCAGGTCGCCCTCCTGCTCTCCGCCTCGCCGAACTGACTTCGGCCACCCGCAACCGCCTGACCTCCAGACCAGAGCCACTCCATGAAAATCCTGCGTACACCCGACGAGCGCTTCGGAAACCTGCCCGAATTCCCGTGGGCGCCCCGCTACATGACCGTCCGGGACGAGGACGGGACGGACATCCGCATCCACTGCATTGACGAAGGTCCGCCCGATGCGCGCCCGATCCTGCTGATGCACGGCAATCCGACCTGGGCCTACCTCTACAGGCACATGATCCCCGGACTGCTGGCGACAGGTCGGCGGGTGATCGCCGTCGACCTCGTGGGCTGCGGGCGGTCGGACAAGCCTGCGGCGAAGAGCGACTACACCCTGGCCCGGCACTATGACTGGATGGGCAAGTGGCTCACCCAGATGGACCTGACGGACATCACCCTCTTCTGCCAGGACTGGGGCGGCACCATCGGCA
>CAIMLY010000061.1 GCA_903842425.1 uncultured Alphaproteobacteria bacterium
GGCCTCGGTGCGGGGCACGCCCGCTGGCCCTGTGGATTGGGTTGCTGACCTGGCGGATCTGGACGCCGACCTGAGGTCGGCGGCGGGCGAACTCGACCACGGCCTTCTGAACGACACGCCCGGGCTGGAGCGCCCCACGCTCGAGACCCTCTGTGGCTGGTTCGCGGACCGCCTCGCCCGGCGCTATCCGGGCCTTTCGAGGATCACGGTGTCCCGCCCGACACTGGGCGAGTCCTGCACCCTGACGCTCGGCTGAGTCCCCAGACGAGGCAGGAACCCGGAAACCATTGCTCCCCCAAGGGGGAGCTCAGACCGAAGGTCGGTGAGGGGGTCAATCCCCGTCGCCGCAGACCCCCTCCGGCCCGCTCCGCGGTCCACCTCCCCCTGGGGGGAGGAATTACGGAGCGATTGCTCCCCTAAAGGGTGGAGCTCCGGATGAACCCGGGAAACCCTACTTGCCCTTGCGGGTCGCCGTCTCGAACAGGCGGTTGGCCTCGTTCCAGTTCAGCACGCTCCACCAGCCGGACAGGTAGGCGCCCCGGTTGTTCTGGTGCTTCAGGTAGTAGGCGTGCTCCCAGACATCGTTGGCGATGACCGGGGCGCCCTTCACCGGGGCGTCGCCCATCAGCGGGTTGTCCTGGTTGGGCGTGCTGGTGACCACGAGCCTGTCGCCGGTCCAGACCAGCCAGGCCCAGCCGGAGCCGAAGCGCTGGGCGCCGGCGGCCTGGAAGGCCTCCTTGAAGGCGTCCATTGAGCCGAAGTCCCTGCGGATCTGCGCCTCCAGGGCCGTCGACGGCTGTCCGCCCGTCCCGGGCGGCGCCATCAGCGTCCAGAAAAGGGTGTGGTTGTAGTGGCCGCCGCCGTTGTTTCGGATCGCCGGCGGCAGGGTCTGCACCCCTGCGAGGAGGGCCTCCAGCGACTTGCCCTGCAGGGCCGGGTTGGCCTTCACGGCGGCGTTGAGGTTGTTCACATAGCCCTGGTGGTGCCTGCCATGGTGGATGCGCATGGTCTGGGCGTCGATCACCGGCTCCAGGGCCTCGTAGGCGTAGGGCAGGGGCGCCAGGCTGAAGGCCTCTGTGGCGGCCGGCGCCGGGACCGGCGCTGCGGCGGAGGCGGCCAGGGCGGGACCGGCGAGGCCCAGGACGAGGGCGGCGGCGGCGATGCGGACGAGATCGTGCATGTCGGGGGTCCTGGCTCTGTCGGTGCTGGGAAATGGGGGCGCGCCCCGTCCGCTAGATGGTGGGCGCGGCCGCTGGCGTCAATTCTCCGCGGACGCAGCGACAGGCGCCGGGCGTAGGGTCCGCCGGAGGTTGAGAAGGTGGGCGACGACCAGGGACGCGCCGCCAAGGCTGGTCAGGGCCACCTCGACGGCTTCCGGTCCCCCCCAGGGAAGACCGGCGGCCAGGCCGGCCAGGCCGAGCAGGAAGAAGGCCCTCACGCCGGGGTGACGCCAGCCGCCTGTCCCCCTCAGGGCAAGGGCGGACACCGGCGCCGCCGCGCAGAAGAAGAGGATGTGGACCCATCCGGCGTGGGACAGGATCCCGAAAAGGGGAAAGGCCGCCGCCAGCACCGGAAGCCCCAGGCAGTGCGCCAGGCAGAGACCCGAAATTCCGACGGCCACGGTGTCTGGAAGACGACTCGAAGACGCTGACATTCCGGCTTCCACCTCGCCCGCCCGACTGGAGCCGGGTAGATATGTTACAGTGTAACGTTTGTCCAGAGCGGGAGGACCGTGACCGCAATCCCGCCTGAGGAGCCGCCGGCCTAGCCGACCTGGCCGCGTTGACGAAGGAAGGCGTCGGCCAGGACGCATGCGGTCATGGCCTCGACCACGGGCACGGCGCGGATGCCGACGCAGGGATCGTGCCGCCCCTTGGTGCGCAGGTCGATCTCTTCACCGTCCGCATTGACCGAGCGGCGCAGGGTCAGGATGGAGGAGGTCGGCTTGAAGGCCACCCGGGCGGTCAC
>CAIMLY010000062.1 GCA_903842425.1 uncultured Alphaproteobacteria bacterium
CACGGGGCCATGCGGCATGTCTCGCCCATCCGGGCGGAACTGGGCTTCCGGACCCTTTTCAACCTCTTGGGCCCGCTGACCAACCCAGCCGGCGCCTCGCGGCAAGTGCTGGGGGTGTTCGCCCTGGCCTGGCTGGAGCCCCTGGCGGAGGTCCTGAGGGACCTTGGCTCGGAGCGCGCCTGGGTGGTGCATGGCCAGGGCATGGATGAGCTGACCACCACTGGCGAGACCGAGGTCGTCGAACTGAAGGACGGCGCCCTGAGGCGCTTCACGGTCCGCCCCTCTGACGCCGGCATCCCCGAAGGCCGGCTGGAGGACCTGGTCGGCGGCGACCCGCAGCACAACGCCGCAGCCCTGCGCGCCGTGCTGTCCGGGGCTCCGGGTCCCTACCGGCACATCGTCCTCCTGAACGCCGCAGCGGCCTTCGTGGTCGCCGAGCGCGCCCGCACCCTGGCCGAGGGCGTCCGCCTGGCCGGCCAGGTGATCGACGACGGCCGGGCCCTTGCGGCCCTGGACGCCCTGGTCAGGATCTCCAACGGCCGATGACCGACATCCTCGCCCGGATCGCCGAGTACAAGCGCGCCGATGTGGCGGTGCGGAAGGTCGCGCGGTCGCAGGCCGGGGTGGAGGCCGCAGCCGCCGCCGCGACCCCGCCCCGGGGCTTCGCCGCCGCACTCTCGGCCGGGGCCCGACCGGGACGCCTGGCCCTGATCGCCGAAGTCAAGAAGGCCTCGCCCTCAAAGGGCCTGATCCGGGCCGACTTCGATCCCCCGGCCCTCGCCCGCGCCTATGCCGAGGGCGGCGCCGCCTGCCTGTCCGTCCTGACCGACGGGCCGAGCTTCCAGGGCGACGACGCCTTCCTGGTCTCGGCGCGGGACGCGGTGACCCTGCCCTGCCTGCGCAAGGACTTCCTGGTCGACCCCTGGCAGGTCGCCGAATCGCGCGCCCTGGGGGCGGACGCCATCCTCGTGATTCTCGCCATGGTCGAGGATGGCCTTGCTGGCGAACTCATGGCCGAGGCGGCGCGCCTGGGCATGGACGCCCTGGTCGAGGTGCACGACGAGGCGGAGATGCACCGCGCCGGCGCCCTTGGGGCCCGGCTGGTGGGGGTGAACAACCGCGACCTGCGCACCTTCGTCACCGACCTGGCGGTAACGGAAAGACTGGCGGCCCACCTGCCTGAAAACGCTCAGCTTGTGACCGAGAGCGGCATCTTCACCCGGGCCGACGCCGAGCGACTGTCGCAGTCCGGAGCCATCGCCATGCTGGTGGGGGAAAGCCTGATGCGCCAGGCCGATGTGGCCGCCGCGACCCGGGACCTCCTGGGCGCCTGAGCCCGAACCTGCAGGCAACTTGACAATCCGGCAGAACACCTTGAGAACACCCGCGACAGTTGTTGCTTTGTTCCCTGGAGGGGGCTCCGGACATGCTCACGCGCAAACAGCACGAGCTGCTGATGTTCATCCACGAACGGATCAAGGAGTCGGGCGTCTCCCCGTCCTTTGACGAGATGAAGGACGCCCTCGACCTGGCGTCGAAGTCCGGCATCCACCGGCTCATCACGGCCCTGGAGGAGCGTGGTTTCCTGCGTCGCCTGCCGCACCGGGCCCGCGCCCTGGAGGTTGTCAAGCTTCCGCAGCAGGCGACCGCCTCGGCGCCCCCGAAGGGTCGCGGCCCGGCCCGGCTGTCCGTGGTCGACCCTGGCGAGCCGCCGTCCCTGGCGCCGCTGGCCGCCAACGACACCCGGGAACTCTCGGTCCTTGGCCGCATCGCCGCCGGCACGCCCATCGAGGCGATCCAGCAGGAACGCGACCGCATGCATGTGCCCGAGGCCATCCTCGGCGCCGGCGAGCATTTCGTCCTGGAGGTGCAGGGCGACTCCATGATCAACGCCGGCATCCTGGACGGTGACAAGGTCGTCATCCGCCGGACGGACTCAGCCAACTCGGGCGACATCGTCGTGGCGCTGGTCATGGGCGAGGAAGCCACCCTGAAGCGGCTTCGCCGGCGTGGCGCCTCCATCGCCCTCGAGGCGGCCAACCCCGCCTACGAGACCCGCATCTTCGGGCCCGACCAGGTCGAGGTGCAGGGCAAGCTGGTGGGCCTGATCCGCGCCTATCACTGAGACCCGGCGCGCACCCAGGGCCTTTGCCCCCTGAGGGGCTGGGCCCACAGGGCGTCCCAGCCGCCGTCCGGGCGGCGCCAGAGCTCCACCGCGCCTCCCTCTCGGAAGTCGGCTTGATCCAGGACGATGCGCGCTGCGCAGGGCCCCTCGGGCCGCTCCGCCCTCAGGATCACCAGGTCCGCCCCGGCGCAGGCCGCCTCGAACTCCCTTTCAAGGACCCCGGGCCTACGGCTCCAGATCACCGCGACCTTGGGATCCGCCCCGCCGGGCTGGCAGGCGTGGGCGCCGCACGCCAGGCCTGAGCCTCCAGGGCGCGACTCTTCCGGAAGGATCAACCCCCGACGCCGCGCCCAGACTTCGGCGCCGAACCGACGGACATCCGGCCGCAGGAAGACCGCCGCCCCTCCGACCCTGACGGCCGCCGAGGCCGCGTCATGGGCCACCCAGAGGTCGGGCGGCGGGGTCCGCGGGGCGAGGTTCACCGCCAGGGCCAGGGGCAGTCCCAGCCAGCGGAGCGGGCCTCGCCAGAGGCAGATGAAGAGGATGCCGAGGAAAGCGACCGGCAGGGCCCAGGGCGGGGCGCTGGCGACAATGCGCTCGGCTCCGGGCAGCCCGGCGAAGGCGGAGGCCACCGCGTTCAGGGCGTCGATCCCCAGCCCCGCCGCCGCGAGGGGCAGGTCGCCCAGGCCGAGCGGCGTCAGGACGACGCCGAGGGCCAGGGCCGGCATCAGCAGGAGGGTCGAGACCGGCTCGGAGACCAGGTTGGCCGGCAGGCCGTAGAGGGCCACCCGGTTGAAGTGCTGCAGGGCGAAGGGGCCGGTGGCCAGGCCCGCCGCGAGGGAGATCAGGACCCCCGCGACCAGGGCTGTCCTGGCGCCCTGCAGGAGACGGACCCCCAGCGGGGCGGAGATCTCGCGGACCGGAGCGGGCCAGGCCTCCGCCAGGGCGACAAGGGCGGCGGTTGCGGCGAAGGACATCTGGAACCCGGGCTGGGTCACCGCTTCGGGCCGGATGACGAGCACGACCATGGCCGCAGCCGCCAGGGTGCGCAGGCTGATGGCCCGGCGGTCCGCCAGGATGGCTGCGAAGGCCGCGCAGGCCGTGACGCCGGCGCGGAGCGCGGGATCGGGCGCGCCGGACAGCACGAGATAGCCCAGGGTGGCGATCATGCCGCCGGCCGCCGCGATCTTTCGTCCGGGAAACCGCAGGGCCAGGGCCGCAACCCCGGCGACGGCCAGGCGCAGGAGGCCGAAGACGAAGCCCCCGACGATGGCCATGTGCAGGCCCGAGATCGAAATGATGTGGGCCAGACCCGCCGCCCTCAGCGCCTCGACCTGGGCGGCGGGCACGAAGGCCTCATGGCCGG
This sequence comes from uncultured Alphaproteobacteria bacterium, assembly GCA_903842425.1. Lineage (GTDB taxonomy): Bacteria > Pseudomonadota > Alphaproteobacteria > Caulobacterales > Caulobacteraceae > Phenylobacterium. The sequence continues at coordinate 3,492 of CAIMLY010000062.1, forward strand.
TGGTCATGGCGGCGGCGAGGCCGCCGCGGTCCGGGCCCATCCGGTCGACCAGGCGCCGGGTCAGGTCCCA
>CAIMLY010000063.1 GCA_903842425.1 uncultured Alphaproteobacteria bacterium
AGGAGGCTGGCGGCCGTCGCGAGGCCGCGCCGGACGAGACGGTTCAACGTCCCACCTTGGCCAGGAGCGCTTCCTTGACCCGCGGGCTGACGAACTTGGTCACATCGCCGCCCAGGGTCGCGATCTCCTTGACCAGCTTGGAGGCGACGGCCTGGTGACGGGGGTCGGCCATGAGGAAGACGGTCTCGATCTCGCGGTCGAGCTGCTGGTTCATGGCCGTCATCTGGAACTCGAACTCGAAGTCCGACACGGCGCGCAGGCCGCGGACGATGACGTTGGCGCCGACCTCGCGGGCGAAGTGCATGGTCAGCCCCTCAAAGGGCTGGACGACGATCTCCGCGTCCGCCTTCAGGGCCGCGGCTTCCGCCTCGACGATGGCGACACGCTCCTCAAGGGTGAACATGGGCCCCTTGCCCGTGTTGATGGCCACCCCGAGGACGAGGCGGTCCACCAGTTTCACGGCACGGCCGATGATATCGGTATGGCCGATGTGGATTGGATCGAACGTGCCCGGATAGAGGCCCACACGCTTCGCCATCGAGGTTTCCCCAACTTGAACCCGCCCTCGCCTTTCGCCGGGTTGCGAAGGACTTGCAAGGACTAATTGGCGGCCCGAGCCGAACCGGAGGTCGTCAGGCGCCCGCCTCGGCCTCGCCGGGGCCAGCATCTCCGGGGCCAGCCTCGCCGGGGTCCGCCTCACCGCCGGGATCGGCCAGCCGCTCCACGGACACGACGTGCTCGTCCTCGGCGGTGCGGAAGATGATCACGCCCTGGCTGTTCCGTCCGACCACCCGGATCTGCGACACCGGTGTCCGGATCAGCTGGCCCTGGTCGGTGACCAGGAGGATCTCGTCATGCTCCTCGACAGGGAAGGAGGCCGTCAGGCGGCCGCCGCGCCGCGACAGGTCCTGGGCCAGCAGCCCTTGCCCGCCGCGCCCGGTGCGCCGGAACTCGTAGGCGGAAGACCGCTTGCCAAAGCCCTCGCTGGACACGGTGAGGATCTGCTCCTCCGCGGCCCCGAGCTCGGCGATGCGCTCGGGACTGAGGGCGGTCAGGCCCGAGACCGCTTCGTCCTCGGCCTCCTCATCCACGACCGGAGCCTCATCCGCTTCCACGCCCTCGCCGGTCAGGGCCCGACGCATGGCGTTGGCGTGGCGGACATAGGCGGCGCGTTCGTCCGCCGTGGCCCCCACGGCCCTGAGGATGGCCATCGAGATGACCGAATCGCCCTCGGCGAGCCGGACACCCCGGACGCCGGTGGAATCGCGGCCGGCGAAGACCCGGACCTCGTCGACGGCGAAGCGGATGCAGCGGCCGAGGGCGGTGGTCAGGAGGATGTCGTTCTCTTCCGCCCTGCAGAGGCCGACGCCAACGATGGAGTCCCCCTCGTCCAGCTTCATGGCGATCTTGCCGTTGCGGTTGATCTGCACGAAGTCCGTCAGGCGGTTGCGGCGCACATTCCCCGACCGGGTGGCGAACATGACGTCCAGCCCGCTCCATTCGGCCTCATCCTCGGGGAGGCTGAGGATGGAGGTCATGGTCTCGCCCGGCTCGATCGGGAAGAGATTGACGAAGGCCTTGCCCCGCGCGGTCGGGGCGCCGACCGGCAGCCTCCAGACCTTGAGCTTGTAGACCTTGCCGCCCGAGGAGAAGAACAGCATGGGGGCGTGGGTCGAGGCCGAGATGACCCGGATCACGGCGTCCTCGTCCTTGGTGGCCATACCGGATCGGCCCCGGCCGCCCCGGTGCTGGGTGCGGTAGGTGACCAGGGGCGTGCGCTTGACGTAGCCGCCGTGGGTAACCGTGATGACCATCGCCTCCCGGGCGATCAGGTCCTCGTCCTCCAGGTCGCCGCCGCCATCGACGATCTCTGTCCGGCGGGGGATTGCGAAGTCGGTCTTCACCTGCACCAGCTCGTCGCGGACGATGCTCAGCAGCAGTTCGCGGGATTCCAGGATCGCCAGCAGGCCCGAGATGCCGCCGGTCAGCTCGCCGGCCTCCTCGAAGATCTCGTCCCGGCCCAGCCCGGTCAGCCGCGACAGGGTCAGGGCGAGGATGGCCCGCGCCTGGTCCTCGGTCAGGCGGATCTTGTCCCCGTCCACCACCAGGGTGCGGGGATCGGCGATCAGCTCCACCAGGGGCAGCATGTCGCCCGCAGGCCAGTCCCGCGCCACCAGCCGCTCGCGCGCCTCGGAGGGGTCCCTGGACGATCGGATGATCTGGATGAACTCATCGATGTTGGCCACGGCGATGGCCAGGCCGACCAGCACATGGCCCCGGTCCCGGGACCGGGACAACTCGTGCCGGGTGCGCCTCAGGACCACCTCCTCGCGGAAGTCCACGAAGGCCTGCAGCATTTCGCGCAGGCCCATCAGCTCCGGACGCCCGCGGTTGAGGGCCAGCATGTTCACGCCGAACGAGGTCTGCAGGGGCGTGAACCGGTAGAGCTGGTTCAGGACCACGTCGGCCGACGCGTCGCGCTTGAGTTCGACCACGACCCGCATGCCCTGGCGGTCGCTCTCGTCGCGCAGGTCCGCCACGCCCTCGATCCGCTTGTCGCGCACGAGTTCCGCGATCCGCTCGACCAGGACCGCCTTGTTCACCTGGTAGGGAATGGCGGTGATGACGATCGCCTCGCGCTCCTTGCGGACCTGCTCGATGGCCGCGACGCCGCGCATGACCACGGAACCCCGTCCCGTCATCAGCGCGGTCCGGGACGCCGACCGGCCCATGATCTCGCCGCCGGTGGGGAAGTCGGGACCCGGGACGATGTCGAGGAGTTCGTCCAGCGGAATGTCCGGCCGCTCGATCAGGGCCAGGGCGGCGTCGACGATCTCGCCCAGGTTGTGAGGCGGGATGTTCGTGGCCATGCCCACGGCGATGCCGCCGGCGCCGTTCACCAGGAGATTGGGAATCCTCGAGGGGAGGACGACCGGCTCCTTCTCCTTGCCGTCGTAGTTGTCCTTGAAGTCGACGGTGTCGAGGTCCAGGTCCGCCAGCAGCGAGGTGGCGGCCCGGGTCATCCGGCACTCGGTGTAGCGCATCTGCGCCGGCGGATCGCCGTCGACGGACCCGAAATTGCCCTGGCCGTCGACGAGCAGCAGCCCCATGGAGAAGGGCTGGGCCATGCGCACGAGGGCGTCGTAGACGGACTGGTCGCCGTGGGGGTGGAGGCGGGCCAGGACGTCGCCCACCACACGGGCGGACTTGGAATAGGGCCGGTCCGGGCTCATGCCCAGGTCGTTCATCGAGAACAGGATCCGCCGGTGGACCGGCTTCAGGCCGTCACGGACGTCCGGAAGGGCGCGGCTGACGATCACGCTCATGGCGTAGTCGAGGTAGGAGCGGCGAAGCTCGTCCTCGATGGTGATCGGCGCCACGCCGGGCGCGCGGCCGTCCTCGGACGGTGGGGAACCGGTGGTGCTCAACGGGGGGAAAGGCCCTTAGAATCAGGCGGGAAATAGCCTGATTTTCTTTACCATTTCCGGACCTTCGGGCCAACCGGACACCCGGCGTCCGGGCGCCGGGGAAAAGCCCCGGGAACCGGTTCGCCGCGCCTGGGGCAACCGGCGTCCGGGCCAGGCCTAGAAGGGGATCTCGTCGTCGAGGTCGGCGGAGAAATCCTCTCGCGGCCCAGAGGGCTGGGCGCGGGCGCCGGACTGGAATCCGCCACCATAGTCGCCGCCGCCCTCCCGGCCGCCGGCATCGTCCCCCCGGCCGTCCAGCATGGTCAGTTCGCCACGGAACTTCTGGAGGACCACTTCGGTGGAAAACTTCTCCTGGCCGGAGGCGTCCGTCCACTTGCGGGTCTGCAGCGACCCCTCCAGGTAGACCTTGGAGCCCTTCCGCAGGTAGTTCTCGGCCACCTTGACCAGGTTGTCATTGAAGATGACGACCCGGTGCCATTCGGTCTTTTCCTTGCGCTCGCCGGTGCCCCGGTCGCGCCAGGTCTCCGAGGTCGCCAGCCGCAGGTTGGCGACGCGGTCGCCGGAGTTGAGGCTCCGGATCTCGGGATCCGCCCCGAGATTGCCCACCAGGATGACCTTGTTGACGCTGCCCGCCATGTGACTCTCCATCAGCTTCCGTAGATGCGGGCCGGGACCCGAACGGAAGCTAGCCGACAGTCATGCCCGCCGCAATGGAGATGTTCTTATTCTGTTCCGTTCGAAGGGCGTCATCCACAGGGGATTTCACCCGGCCGGCGCCATGGGCATGGCGCCGGGAATGACCAGGCGGCCATCCCCCGACCGGACGAGGGCGAGGAAGCGGTTCCCCTCCCAGGAGGTCGAGGTGTAGATGCCGGCCGGGACCAGGAAGAGGAAATTGCCCTGGTAGGCGCCGGCGATGTCGGTCTGGTTCCCGCCCATGTTCAGGAAACGGATCCGCATGGCCTCGAGGGCGGCGGCGCAGTGCTCCAGGTCGGGCTGGGCGGACGGCAGGGGATTGTACTTCAGCCCGTCCTTGGTGGGTTGGACATGGTAGCAGGTCCCGCGGTCGCCGGGGGGCTCGATCCGCTTCGAACAGGCCGGGAGGACGATCAGGGCCGCCAGGGCGACGAGGGTCGGCAGGGTGCGCATGGAGGAAATCCTACATCCGGCGCCCGGCCCGCGCGAGCCCTCTTTCGGGGCTAGCCCCCGGGGGGGAAGCTGCAGTCAGCCTCCTGCTCCAGCAGGGTCCGGAAGCTCCTGTTGTCGGCGGAGGCCTCGACCCGCCCGGGGACCAGCCTGAGGGTCTGCCCGCCCCAGCGACCATAGACCGCCCCGCCCGGCCGCTCACAGCGGCCTTCGAACAGGGTCTGGACACAGGCGGACTGGGTCAGTTCGCCGGGCAGCCTGCGCCACTCTCCACCGGAGTGACGCCAGCAGGCGGCGATGGGTGCGGGGGGCGGCGGAGCCGGGCGGGCCGGAGGGGGCTCGGCCGGACGCAGGACCTCCACCTCCGCGGGCGGCTCTGCAGGCGGAAGGGGCGTGAGCACCGAGGCGCCCGAGCCGGCGCCGAGGGCGCCCGAGGCGTCCACCCCGACATCCAGGGCGCCTGAGGCCACGCCGTTGCGGCGGGCGCACGCCTCGAGGGCCAGGTCGCCGACGAACTGCCCCGCCACGTAGCAGCGAAGCCGCGTGCCCGGAGCCAGGCGGGTCTCCGCCCGGGGACCGGCCTCGACCACAAGCCCGCCCTCCAGGGCTGGAGGAGGGCCCGCACCGGGCCGCCCGAGGACCAGCAGCAGCAGGGCGGACGCCAGTCCCGCCGCCAGGGCGATGGCGGCGCCAATCAAGACTGGACGCTTGAGTCGGGGCTCTGGGGTGGGTTCCATGGGCGTTCGCTAGAGGCCGGCGCCCCGGGATGCAAGGCTGGGGGTCACCCCGAGCCCGTGAGCTTGGCCAGGGCGTCCTGGTAGTTGGCGATCTGCCTTTGCATGTAGGCCGGCACCGCCCCGGCCGGGGCGGCCTGCGCCGCCTTCACCGACGCCGGCGTGGCCGCATCCTTGAGTTCGCGGTAGGCCGTCCGGACGACCGTGATCGCCGCCGCGAGTTCAGCCGCGGCGTGGTTGATCTCCCGGGTGTCGTCCAGGTTGATCTTGCCGTTGAGCTTGAGCCCGTAGATCGGATAGCCGCCGTCGGCGGGGGCAAGCTTTCCGCCCCTGGCGATGGTGGTGTTGCGCAGGACGCCCTCAGGCAGGCCCAAACCGCGCAGGGCGTCCCTGCCCTCCGGGCCCGCGACCAGCTCGACGACATTCCGGGCCGTCAGCGGACGGACCTGGAGCCGCTTCCCGCCATCGACACTCATCACCCGGACGTCCGCCTGACCGCCAAAGGCGCGGGTCATGCGCTCGGCGAGGGTCGTGAGGGTGTCCCCCTCCTTGACGGTGATCGTCGTCTTCTGGCCGTTCAGGCGGCCGCGGACCTGGAACTGGTCTCCCACACGCACAGAGCTGACGGCGTCCAGACGCAGCGAGTCGGCCACATTGACCGGACCGGTGGGCAGGCCCAGCCGGTCGAGGATGCTGGCGCCTCCGGTGTCCACGGCGATGGCCGAGGGCGAGACATAGCCGTCCTTGCCGCTGAAGCGGCGCGACCAGCCGATATCGCCGTTGGCGGGATCGATTTCGGCCACGAAGCCGTCAATCGTCCCGATCTTGTCGAGGGATGGCAGGGCCGCCTTGCTCGTGCCGGTCAGGAAGACCCTGTCGCCCTGGATGGCGACCCCGGTGACGGTGTCGTCCCCCGCCCCCCCGAAGTAGCTCAGGCGATCCCGTCCGGAAGGGTTCAGGGACGTGGAGAGGCGGGCCACGAAGCCATCCTGGCCTCCGGAGTAGGCCCGGACGACGTTCCCGGCGTCGAGGGCCTCGCCGCCGGAGTTGCCGGCGACGATGATCCGCCCGTTGGCCAAGCCCAGCCCGGTCAGGTCACCCCCCTGGAGGCTTCCCAGGTTGCGGGTGGCCTCCAGCACCGGAGCGCCCCCGGACAGGTCAAAGCGGCGGATCACGCCGTACCCGCCGTCATTCGACGCCAGGTAAAGGTTCGCGCCGTCCACGAAGAGGCCCCGTGCGAGGTCCTTGCCGGTTCCCCCGGCAATGGCCGAGGCTGAATAGGTGACCTTGTTGTCGGCGTCGGCCGAATAGGTCTCGAGGAAGACATCGGACTGGCCGAGCCCCGACTGGCCGACGCGGCCGGAACTCGAGTTGCCGGCGACGTAGAGCTTTCCTGAGGTGTCCCAGGCCAGGTGGGTCGCCTCGTCGTCCCCGGAGGCGCCGCGCCTCTGGGTCCACATTTCCTCGCCGGCCGCGTTGTAGACGGTCACGAAGCTGTCGGTCACGCCGCCCTTGAGGTCCGTGATGGGCCCTGTGGTCGCGCCCTCCAGCTTGCCCTTGACCTTGCCCGCGATGGCGATGCGGCCATCGTCGGCCACGGACATGGACATGCCGAAGGCCTCGTCAGAGGCGCCGAGGTCGCGGGAGAAGAGCAGCTTTCCCGCGGAGTCGAACTTCTGGAGCACCACATCGCGGTCGCCGCGGATCACCTGGCCGTTCAACTGCCCGGTCACGTCGGAGAGGACCAGGACGGAACCGTCGGCCAGGGTCTGCATGGACCGGACGGCCGTCAGGGCGGGGTCGATGGTCCGGGACCAGACCTGCCCGGAGGCCAGGGCGCCGGAGGACGGCGCGGGGTCCGGAGGGGCGAGGGATTCCGTCCCCGTCTGGAACTTCAGGAGCTGGTTGGCGACGACGCCGTCCGGGGTGGCCGGCTTGCCGTCGGGATCAGGGTTGTCCGCCCTCTGGGCGATGTAGATGGCCGGAACGGTCGCCGCCGGCGTCAGGGTGACCGCCTCGGCGGTGTCCAGCTTGAGGTTCAGGGCCCAGGAATCGGGGGTCTTGCCCAGCGAAACCGTCTTGCCGCCAACAGTCGTCGTCCGCTCCTGTCCCGGGATCCTCTGGGTCTCGAAACGGGTCCCCAGCCCCTCCGCCAGGAGCTTCTCGTTCACGAAGCCGGCGAACTTCGAAAGGGTCCGCTCGGACTCCGGCAGGGAGGCCAGGTCGATGTCGATGGTCCGGGTCTGGCCGATGCGGGTGATCGACATCGTGAACCGGACATCTCCCTTGAGGGCCTCGGACACGCCGTTCGGGTCCGTCGCCACAAGCGGGGGCGTCTGGTACGCTGCGGGGGCGATCCGCGCCGCGGCCGCAGCGCGTGTCGAGGCGTTCACCTCGCCCTGGGTCAGCCGGAGGCGCTCGAACCGGGCGGTGTCGACATACTTGGTCACCTCCTGGACGCCCCGGCGGAACACCTTCTGGAGCTGGGCGGCGTCGGTGGCGGAGACAGACTTGGCCTTGGCGTTCTCAGCCAGCTGGGAAAGGGTGTTCAGGCCATTGTAGAGGGCGAAGAGCTTCCTGTAGTCCGCGCTGGCGCTGGGAAGGTCCAGCTGGGCCGTGTCCTCGTTGATCACGCTCTCTCCGGACAGGACCTGGCGCGCCGCCTGGGACAGGAGCTCGGGCGTGTTGGCCGGATTGGGCCGGGCGGTTATCGCCCAGGGCGCCGTCGGGGCGTAGAGCCGGCCGGCCAAGGCGCCCGTCGATGCGCCGCCCGTACCCAGGCCTCCGGCCAGGAGATTCGCCGAAAGCGCGGAACTGGAGACACCCGCCTGGGACAGGCCGCCGGAAAGCCCCGACTGGAAGAGCAGGGGAACGGTCGCTGCAGGAATGTTGCGGATCGAGGTCAAGTCCCTGGTCCTTCCGGCGGACGACCGCCGAGCGCACCCTTGACCCTAGCGGACAAGACTTAAGGAGTCCTCACCCCTAGCCGTTCCGGAACAGGGACAGGATGATGTTCGGGGACTGGTTGGCGATGGACAGGGCCTGGGCGCCCAGCTGCTGCTGGACCTGGAGCGCCTGGAGCCTGGCGCTTTCCTTGGCCAGGTCCGCATCGACCAGGTTGCCGATCCCCGCCTCCACCGCGTCGGTCAGCTTGCCGACGAACTTGTTGTGGTTCTCGATCTGCTTCAGCTGCGCGCCCATCTCCGCGAGCGCCAGGCTCACGTTGCCGATGGAGGCCTGGAGCAGGCTCAGCGCCCCTGCAGCGAGGGTCGCCGTCGTGATCGAGGCGGTCGCCGCCAGCGTGATGATGCCCTGGCCGGGACGGAGGTCCTGGTTGGAGAGCGTCACGGTGGTCGAGGCCGCCGCATCCGCGAGGAACTGGAGGCCGCCCGGCAGCGAGTTGTCGAGGAGGTCAGCGCCATCGAAGGACGCATTCCGGACCACCTGGGCGATCTGCGCCAGCAGGGCCTTGAAGTCTGCGTCAAGGGCGCTGCGGGACACGACCGTCAGGGAAGAGTCCTGCGCGGCGACGACCTTTTCCTTCATCTGCACGAGCAGCTCGGAAATGGTCTGGCCGGCGGTCAGGGCGATGTCGCCGATCGACTGGGCCCGGTCGAGGCCCATCTTCACGGACGCGAGCCCGCCGATGTCGGCGCGCTGGCTCTGGGCGATGGCCCAGATCGAGGAGTTGTCCTTGGAGGTCGAAATCCGCAGGCCCGTGCTGATCCGGTTCTGCGCCGTTCCGAGGTTCTCGCTGGTCGCGTTCAGATTCTGCAAGGCGGCCATGGCCGACCTGTTCGTGTTGATCGTCAGCGACATCCCGCCCTCCTTGGCGATGCTGCGATCCGGCCGTGAAGCCGCGACTCGGACCGCTTGAGCCTTTCTAGACGCACCCTTGTCGCTGAATCGTGGTTTGCAAATGGTTAACGCGCAAACGCCAAAGCCGCCAACCGGCAAACCGGGGCGGTTCAGGCTCGTGAACGGCCCCCCGGGGGGCCGCAGGCTCAGACGGTCGCGCGGATGACGACGCCCGGCAGATAGGTCTGGTCGCTCAGCATCTTGACGATCTCTTCCATCGGGTACTGCGACACGATCTCGCCGGTCCGGCGGTCAATCGTCTTGTACACGTAGGAACTTCCGCGTGGCTCAATCACCAGGCGAAGATCTGCAGAGGCTGGCGGCGCGGGCTGGGCCGGCGACGCCTCGGCGCGTTCCTTTTGCGCAGCGGGCGGGGCCTGCTGCTGCCCCGAGCTGAGCTCGGGCGGAACCGGGACGGCGTTGATCTTGTTTTCCATGACTCCTGTCTCCGACGTAGGTGTGGCGTCGGGAGGAAGACGGCGCCCGGGGCGGCGACTGGCGCCG
>CAIMLY010000064.1 GCA_903842425.1 uncultured Alphaproteobacteria bacterium
CGGCGGGGCTGGAGATGGCCCGGCAGGCGCAGGCCCTGGGGGCGGAGCTGGACCTCGTCGTCGGGCCGGTGGGCGGCGGCGGCCTGATGGCGGGAGTGGCCCTGGCGGTGCAGACCCTTTCGCCGCGCACCCGGGTCGTGGGGGTCGAGCCCGAACTCTATGACGACGCCCGCCGGTCCCTGGCCAGCGGCCGGCGCGAGACGGCGGCCCCGACGGTGCGGACCCTCTGCGATTCCCTTGAGACGCCGTCGACGGGCGAACTGACCTTCCCGATCCTGAGGGAGCGGCTCTCGGCCATCGCGACCGTGAGCGACGCCGAGGTCGCGGCGGCCCTGCGGCTGGCCTTCTCCTCCCTCAAGCTTGTGGTGGAGCCTGGCGGGGCCGTCGGCCTGGCGGCCCTGATGGCGGGCAGGGTACCCGAGGCCCGGCCCGGCGCCTGCGTCGGCCTCGTGCTTTCCGGCGGCAATGTCGACCCGGATCTCTTCGCCCGTGTGCTGCGCGGGGAATTCTGACAGGGCGCTGCTGGCGAAAGCCGGCGCCAGGGGCTAATCACGGCGTCAGCTTCTTTTCCCCGGGGACCCGAATGACCCTCAAGCGCACCCTCCTGGCTGGCCTGTCTGCCCTGCTGATCTCTGCGCCCGCCTTCGCCGCCGAGCTCGATCCGGCCCGCCTGACCCAGCACGTGAAGGTGCTGTCCGATGACGCCTTCGAGGGCCGGGGCCCCGACACCGAGGGCGAGCGCAAGACCGTGGCCTACCTGGTCGAGCAGTTCCGCAGTTTCGGGTTGAAGCCTGGCGGCGACCTGCAGAAGGACGGGACCCGGGCCTGGACCCAGGACGTCCCCCTGGCGCGCTTCGACACCGAGGGCCCCGTGGCGGTCAGCGTCACCGCCGCCGGCCGGACCCAGGCCTGGGCCCAGGGCGAGCAGATCGCCATTCGCGCCGCCCAGACCGGGATCGACCGGCTGACCCTGAAGGACGTTCCCCTGGTCTTCATCGGCTATGGCGTGACCGCGCCCGAGCGGAACTGGGACGACTTCAAGGGCGTCGACATGAAGGGCAAGATCGGCCTGGTGCTGATCAACGACCCCGACTTCGAGACGGGCCAGGGCGACTTCGGCGGCAAGGCCATGACGTATTACGGCCGCTGGACCTACAAGTTCGAGGAAGCGGCGCGGCGCGGCGCGGTGGGCTTCCTGGTGATCCACGAGACCGATCCGGCCTCCTACGGCTGGGCGACGGTCAAGAACTCCAACACCACCACCATCTTCGACATCATCCGGGCCGACCCCGCCGGGGCCCACGCGCCCCTGGAGGGCTGGATCCAGCGCGACGTGACCGTCGACCTGTTCCGGGCCGCCGGCCTGGACTTCGAGGCCCTGAAGGCCAAGGCCCGGACCCGGGACTTCCGCCCGGTGGAACTGGCCGGCGTGACCTTCTCCACCGATCACGCCATCCGGGCGCAGAAGATCGTCTCGAAGAACGTCGCGGCCCTTAAGCCGGGCCGCAGGCACGCGGGCGAGACCGTGATCTACACGGCCCACTGGGACCACCTGGGCGTCGGCCTGCCGGACGCCAGGGGCGACCGGATCTACAACGGCGCCCTCGACAATTCCCTGGGGACCGCCTCGCTGCTGGAGATCGGCCGCCAGTACGCCGCCGCGCCGGCCCCGGACCGCTCGGTGGTCTTCCTGGCGGTGACCGCCGAGGAGAAGGGCCTGCTGGGGTCGGAGTACTACGCCGCCAACCCGCTCTATCCGCTGGCGACCACGGCGGGGGTGATCAACATGGACGGCGGCTCCACCGCCGGGCCGGCGCGGGACTTCACCACCTCGGGCGACGCGCCCCTGACCCTGCAGGACGACCTGGTGGCCCTGGGGGCCAAGCGCGGCAGGACCTATTCCCCGGATCCGCGTCCGGGCGCCGGCAGCTTCTTCCGCTCGGACCACTTCCCCTTCGCAAAGCGCGGCGTGCCGGCCATCTCCTTCGGCTCTGGCCAGGACCTGGTCGAGGGCGGCCGGGCGCGGGGCGAGGCCCTGGCCCGGGACTACACGACCTACCGCTACCACCAGCCCGCCGACGAGTGGTCGGCCGACTGGAACCTGTCCGGGACGGCCCAGGATGGCGGCCTGCTCTACGACCTCGGCCGCGAGCTGGCCAACTCGCGCCGCTGGCCCGACTGGAAGGCGGGCTCGGAGTTCCGCGCCGTCCGCGCAGGAACGGCGTCCCAGAGGCGATAGGGGTCGACGGGCGCGCCTCATCCCCTATGGTGACGCGCGTCACCTTTTGAGCGAGTCCATGCCCGACACCGCCTTCGCCCCGGCCGGAAAGCGCGAGATCACCAAGGCGCAGAACCGCCAGGCGATCCTCGACGCCGCCCGCGAAGTGTTCGGCGAGGTGGGATTCGAGACGGTGACCGTGCGCGACATCATCCGCCGCACGGGCCTGGCCTCGGGGACCTTCTACAACTACTTCCGGTCGAAGGATGAGGTGGCCTCGGCCCTCTCGCGGGACGGCGCCCGGCGATTCTCGCCGGTGCTGAAGGCCCAGCGCGAGCGGGCCCGGACCTGGGAGGAGTTCGTGCGCGGGGCGCTGACGGCCTATTACGGCTTCCTGGCCAGCGAGCACGACAACTGGATGGCCCGCCGGCCAGCGGAAGAAGCGGGTGTGGCCCTCATGGGCGAGACCCCCGAGATGATCGCCGTCTTCGAGGAAGTCCGCCGGTCGATCATCGATGAGGCCGAGAGGGGCGGCGCCCGGGGCGTCGACGCCGACTACCTGGCCGCCGCCTGCATCGGCCTGGCCCGGGAGGTCGGCGCCCAGATGCTGGCCCGCCGTCCCATCGACCCCACCGCCGCCACCGACTTCGCCGTGGCCCTGATCCTGCGCGGCACGGCGGGACTCTCCGGGGCCGTCCAGTGAGCCGGTCGGGCCAACAGCAGGCGGTCCTGTCCTGGATCCTGTCCCTGCCGGCGCCGGTGCTTCGCCTTCTGTCCGGGGGCGTTGCGACCTACCGCGAGGGGCGGACCCTGGACCCCCGCCTGCAGTTCCTGGCCTCCGGCGCGCGCCGGTCCCGTCCGATGAGCGCCCTGACCCCGGAGGAGGCCCGCCGCACCAGCGCCGCCGCCTTCCGCACCACCGCCGAGGCCCCGCCCCCCGGCGTGCGGATCGAGGCCCTGACGGTTCCCGGCGGCGAGGGCGACCGGCCCGCCCGCCTCTACCGGCCCTCCCGGCCGTCGCCGGACATCCCGATCCTGGTTTTCGCCCACATGGGCGGCGGAGTGATCGGCGACCTCGACACCACCGAGGGCTTCTGCGGACGCCTGGCCGAGACCCTGCGCGGCCCTGTCCTGTCCGTGGACTACCGGCTGGCCCCCGAGCACCGGTTCCCGGGGGGATACGAGGACGTCCTGGCGGCCTTCCGCTGGGCCCGGGACACCGCCGGGGCCCTGGGCGCGCCTCCGGGCCGGGCGGCCATCGGCGGCGACTCCATGGGCGGGCTGTTCGCCGCCGCCCTGGCGCAGGAGATGCGGCGGACCGGTGAACCGGGCCCGGACCTGCAGCTGCTCGTCTATCCTTGCGTGGACCTCGCCAGCGAGACCCCGTCCATGACGGCCTTCGCGGACGCCTTCCCCCTGGACCGGGCCACGATGGACTGGTTCGTCGGCCACTATCTCCCGCCCGGCGCGGATCCCGCCGATCCGCGAAATGCGCCGGCCCGGACCGGCGACCTGTCGGGCCTGGCCCCCGCCGTGATCGCCACCGCCGGCTTCGATCCCCTGGTCGACCAGGGCGAGGCCTACGCCCGCCGTCTCGCCGCCGCCGGCGTGCCGGTGGACTATCGACGCTATGACAGCCTGGTCCACGGCTTCACGGCCTTTGGCGGCGTGGTCCCGGAGGCCCGCCGGGCCTGCGCGGAGATCGCCGGCCTGGTCGCCGCCCGGCTGTCCCAACCTTTCCAGAAGGACTGACCCATGCGAGCGCTCGTCGTCGAGGAACTGGCTGCAGACTACGCCGGCTGCCGGGTCAAGGACCTGCCCGACCCGACCCCCGGGCCGGGTGAGGTGCTGGTCAGGGTGAGGGCCGGGGCGGTGAACTTCCCCGATCTCATGCAGACCCGGGGCGAGCACCAGCACAAGCCGCCCGTGCCCTTCACCCCGGGCATGGAGATGGCCGGGGACGTGGTGGCCGTGGGCGAGGGTGTCACCGCCTGGAAGCCTGGCGACGCCGTGGCCGGGGGTTCGCGCACGGGCGCCTTCGCCGAGTACGCGGTCAGCCCCGCCGGCGCCCTGCACCGCAAGCCCGAGGCCCTGAGCTACGGCCAGGCCGCCGGCTACCAGGTCTGCTACCTGACCGCCTGGGTCGCCCTGGTCCGCCGGGCCCAGGTCCAGCCGGGAGAGTGGGTGCTGGTGCATGGCGCCGCCGGGGGCACCGGCCTGGCCGCCGTGGACCTGGCCCGCCACCTGGGCTGCCGGGTCATCGCCGCCTCGGCCTCCGACGCCAAGCTGGCGGTGATCGAGAGGGAGTACGCCCCCGACGCGGTGGTGAACGTCTCCCGGGGCTTCAAGGACCGGGTGAAGGAGATCACGGGCGGCCGCGGCGCGGATGTCATCTACGACCCGGTCGGCGGCGACGTCTTCGACGAGAGCGTGCGCTGCATCGCCTTTGACGGCCGCATCCTCTCCATCGGCTTCACCTCGGGCCGCCTGCCCGTGCTGCCGGTCAACTACGCCCTGATCAAGGGCTTCTCGCTCATGGGGGTCCGGGCCGGTGAGTACGGCCGAAAGTTCCCGGAGAAGGGCCGAGAGAACAACGAGGCCATCTGGAAGCTGGCCGCCGAGGGCGCCATGCGACCCCGGGTCGACCGCGAGTTCCCCCTGGACGGCTGGCGCGAGGCCTTCGACACCCTGGCCGAGCGGACCGTGGTCGGAAAGACCATCATCCGGCCCGACCTCTGAGGGCTCTTCCCGGCCCGGCTGGCCCGGGCGCCATTGACAGGGGGCCGGGCATCCCCTATTCCCCGCGCCTCGTTTTCTCCCGGAGCTGGTCCCGTGAAGCGCACTTTTCAGCCCTCCCGTCTCGTGCGCGCGCGCCGTCACGGCTGGCGCGCCCGCATGGCCACCAAGAACGGCCGCAAGGTCGTCGCCCGCCGCCGGGCCAAGGGCCGCAAGCGCCTGACCGCCTGACCAGGCGCCGCAGGCGATCCTCAGGGCCCTCCGGATGGAGGAACCCGCCCCCCTTCCAGGTCTCCGTCTCGAACGGCTCCGGACCCGTCCGGGGTTCCTCGCCGCCGCCAAGGGCCGTGCGTGCGCCCGGGGCGCTGTCCTGATGCAGGTCCGGGACCGCGCCGACGGAGACGACCTGGTCCGGGTGGGCTTCACGGCCACCCGAAGGATCGGCGGGGCCGTGGTCCGGAACCGGGCAAAGCGCCGCCTCCGCGAGGCCGCCCGCCTGCTCGTGCCGGTCCTCGGACGCCCTGGATGCGACTATGTCCTGATCGCCCGGGGTGGAACGCCGACCCGTCCCTGGCCGCGTTTGCTTGACGACGTGAAAACCGCGCTGATAAGCCTCGCGGCCGAGGGTGACCGCCCTGTCCGCGCGCCTGACCGCGCCCCCTCTTCAACAGACTGAGCGCGCGCCCCGAATGCCCGACAATACGAACCGCAACACCATTCTCTTCGTCATCCTCTCGATGGCGCTGCTGTTCGGCTACCAGGCCCTGGTGCTGGGCCCGCAGAACAAGCAGAGGGAGGCCGAGCTCAAGGCCCGCGAGACCGCCCAGGCGACACAGCCCCTGGCCGGCTCCGCCACAGCCGGCCCTGCCAATCCCGCCGGACCGGTCTTTGTCCCGAGGTCGGCCGCCATCGCGGGGGCGCCCCGGATCCTGGTGGACACCCCGGCCCTCCAGGGCTCGCTCTCCCTGCGCGGCGGACGGATCGATGACCTGTTCCTGAGGGATTACCGGACCGAGGTGGCTCCCAAGTCTCCGCCTGTGGAGCTGCTGCGCCCCGAGGGCGTGCGCGACGCCTGGTTCGCAGAGTTCGGCTGGACCGGCGCCAACCTGCCTGGCCTGCCGGGCGCGGGCGCCCAGTGGACCCTGGTCCAGGGCGACCGCCTTTCGCCGGGCCGCCCCATCGTCCTGCGCTACGACGCCGGTCTTGGCCTGGCCTTCACCCGGCGGATCGACGTGGACGACAAGTTCATGTTCACGGTCACCGACACGGTGGCCAACAGCCTGCCCAACGCCGTCACCATTGCGCCCTACGCCACGGTCCAGCGCCGCGGGGCCCCGGCCGTCCCGGCCGCCAACGCCCATGAGGGCGCGGTGGGCGTCATGGATGGCGTCCTGGAGATGCTGAAGTACAAGCAGCTCAAGAAGGACGGCGAGAAGGCCTTTTCCGCCACCGGCGGCTGGCTGGGCATCACCGACAAGTACTGGCTGGCCGCCGTCATCCCCGAGCAGAAGGAGAAGGTGAACGCGGCCTACCGCAGCACCACCCTGTCCGGCGTGGACATCTACGAGGCCAACTTCGCGGCCCAGCCCCGGGTGGTCCAGCCCGGCGCCACCTACACCCATGTCAGCCGGCTGTTTGCAGGCGCCAAGACCGTTCCGGTTCTGCGCGCCTACGAGGAGACCCTCGGAATCCCGCGTTTCCAGGACGCCGTGGACTGGGGCCGGCTCTACTTCTTCACCAAGCCGATCTTCTGGCTGCTGGAGGTCTTCTACGGCTGGATGGGCAACTTCGGCCTGGCGATCCTGGCCCTGACCGTCGTGGTCCGCCTGCTGATGTTCTATCCGGCGAACCTGTCCTACGAGTCCCTGACCAAGATGAAGAAGGTCCAGCCGCAGGTGGAGGCGCTCCGCGCCCGGCTGAAGGACGACCCGCAGAAGCAGCAGCAGGAGCTGATGCGGCTCTACCAGTCGGAGAAGATCAACCCGCTGATGGGCTGCCTGCCCATGCTGGCGACCATCCCGATCTTCCTGGCCCTCTTCAAGGTGCTCTCCGTGGCCATCGAGATGCGCCACGCGCCCTTCTACGGCTGGATCCAGGACCTCTCGTCCCGGGATCCGACGACCCTGCTCAACCTCTTCGGCCTGATCCCATGGGATCCGGCCACCGCGCCCTTCATCGGCGGGCTGCTGAATGGACCCCTGCACATCGGCGTCTGGCCTCTGGCCTACGGCGTCACCCAGTGGCTCTCGATGAAGATGAGCCCCCCGGCGCCGGACCCGATCCAGCAGCGGATCATGGAGTTGATGCCGGTGATCTTCACCTTCGTCATGGCCCCGTTCGCCGTCGGCCTGATGATCTACTACACGTGGAGCA
Organism: uncultured Alphaproteobacteria bacterium; assembly: GCA_903842425.1. Taxonomy (GTDB): domain Bacteria; phylum Pseudomonadota; class Alphaproteobacteria; order Caulobacterales; family Caulobacteraceae; genus Phenylobacterium. The sequence goes on from CAIMLY010000064.1 coordinate 7,328, forward strand.
ACGTGCTCACGATCCTCCAGCAGTACGTCATCATGCGGAAGTACCAGGTGGAGAACCCCATCGACGACTTCATCGCCAAGATGCGGTCCCGGAAGGCCGCCGGGTGAACCCGGAGGGCGCGCCTGCACCGGAAGACGGGGCCTTCTCGGACGAGGCGATAGAGGCTGCGCGCGTTCTCTTCGCCCGGCCGGCGGTCTTCATGATGGGCGCGGTCTCCGTGGCGGGCCTGCCAGAACCCGACCTGCCCGAGGTGGCCTTCGCCGGCCGCTCAAACGTGGGCAAGTCCTCGCTCATCAACGCCCTGGTCAGCCAGAAGCACCTGGCGCGCGCCTCGAACGAGCCGGGCCGGACCCGCGAGGTGAACTTCTTCGTGGTGGACGACCGGCTGCGCCTGGTGGACCTGCCCGGCTATGGCTGGGCCCGGGCGGCCAAGGGCGAGGTGAAGAAGTTCCAGGCCCTGGGGCGGGACTACCTGCGCGGCCGGCCGAACCTGCGCCGGGCCTACCTCCTGATCGACGCCCGCCACGGCCTGAAGGACGTGGACGAGGAGCCCATGGCCGCCTTCGACCGGGCGGCGGTCTCCTACCAGGTGATCCTGACCAAGGCCGACAAGCTGAAGCCCGCCGAGGTCGAGGCCGTCCGCGCCCGCACGGAGGCCCGGATCGCCAAGCGGCCCGCCGCCTTCCCGGGGGTGATCGCCACCTCCTCGGAAAAGGGAACCGGCCTGCCGGAGCTGCGGGCCGCCATCGCCGAGGCCTGCGCGATCGGGGACTCGCCTGACGCGGCGTGAGGCGGCATAGACTTTGCCTCCATGCCGGATGACGGGAGCCCCCCAATGATCGACACCTCAGGACGCCCCATCTTCGACGAGGACCTGGCGATCTTCCGGGAGCAGGTCCGCAAGGTCTTCGCCCAGCACCTGACGCCCCACCTGGACCGTTGGGAGGAAGAGGGCGTGGTGGACCGGGCCTTCTGGCGCGCCTGTGGCGACGCCGGCCTGCTCTGCCCCCAGGTCCCCCAGGCCTATGGCGGCCTGGACCTGGACTACCGCTACAACGCCGTCATCGGCGAGGAGCTGACCTATGCCGGGTCGACAGCGGGCATCACCCTGCAGTCAGACATCGTGGCCCCCTACCTCATCCACTATGCGAGCGAGGAACTGAAACAGGCCTGGCTTCCGAAGATGGTGTCGGGCGAGGCCATCGTCGCCATCGCCATGACCGAGCCGGGCGCCGGGTCCGACCTGCAGGGGGTGCGCACCACCGCCCGGCGGGATGGCGACGACTACGTGATCTCGGGGTCGAAGACCTACATCACCAACGGCCAGAGCGCCGACATCGTGGTCGTCGTGGCCAAGACGGACCCGGACAAGGGCGCCAAGGGTATCTCCCTGATCCTGGTGGAGGCGACCCGCGAGGGATTCCGGCGCGGCCGGAACCTGGACAAGATCGGCCAGAACTCCGCCGACACCTCCGAACTCTTCTTCGAGGACGTGCGGGTGCCCGCCGGCAACCTGCTGGGCCAGGAGAACCAGGGCTTCGTCTACCTGATGACCCAGCTGCCCCAGGAGCGGCTGCAGATCGCCATCTCGGGCCAGGCCGGGGCCCAGCGCGCCTTCGACGAGGCGGTGAAGTTCACCAAGGACCGCAAGGCCTTCCGCCAGACCGTCTTCGACTTCCAGAACACCCGCTTCACCCTGGCCAACCTGAAGGCCAAGCTGCAGGCCGGATGGGCGCACCTGGACTGGTGCACCGCCCGTCACCTGAGGGGCGAGCTGACCGCCGCCGAGGCCTCGGCCGCCAAGCTCTTCCACACCGAGCTGCAGTGGGAGGTGTGCGACGCCGCCCTGCAGCTGCACGGCGGCGCCGGCTACATGAACGAGTACCCCATCGCCCGCCTGTGGCGCGACGCCCGGGTGCAGCGCATCTACGGCGGCACATCGGAGATCATGAAGGAGGTCGTGGCCCGCTCGCTCTGACCCTTTTCAGGGCGCGCTCCGCCGCCCCCCGGGGGAAGGTGCTGGAGCCAAAAAACGCTCAGCTGTCAGCGAAGCAGGTTGAGGGGGGCCGTTTACCCCCTCCGGCCCGCTGCGCGGTCCACCTCCCCCTGGGGGGAGGAATTACAGAGCCATTGCTCCCCCAAGGGGGAGCTCCGGGCGGAGCCCGGTGAGGGGGTCAGCGGCGCTTGAACAGGCCCCCTGCGTCAGGGTGCGCGCGCCCTCCCAGGAGGGAATACCCTAGGGCCGACGGACGGTCTGACCACCCTTCATGACGAAGACGGGCGCCTCCAGGACCCGGACGTCCGTGAGGGGATCGCCCTTCACCCCCACCAGGTCGCCCCAGGCGCCGGCCTTGACCTGGCCGACCTGGCCGGCCTGTCCCAGGGCCTCGGCGGCGTTGATCGTGGCTGACTGCAGGGCCTGGAGGGGCGTGGCGCCCCACTGCACCATGACCGCGAACTGCCGGGCGTTGTCGCCGTGGGGATAGACCCCGGCGTCCGTGGCGTAGACCATCTTCACGCCCGCCTTCAGGGCCTTCTGGAAGTTCTGACGCTGGATGAGGCCGACGTCGCGGTCCTTCTGGAGGTTCTCCTCGAGCACCCCGTTCTTCGCCCCCTCGGCCTGGGTATAGTCGGTGTTGTAGATGTCCATGGCGAACCAGGCGCCCTTCCGCACGGCCAGCCGGATGCCCTCGTCATCCACCAGGCTGACATGCTCGATGGTGTCGACCCCGGCCTCCAGGGCCTCACGGATGCCCGAGGCGCCATGGGCGTGGGCGGCGACCTTCATGCCGGCGGCGTGGGCCTCGTCCACCACCGCGCGCATCTCCTCCAGGGTCATCTGCTGGGCGCCCGGGGAAGACCCGCGGGAGAAGACCCCGCCGGTCGCACAGATCTTGATCACCTCGGCGCCGTACTTTCGCATCTTCCGCACCATCCGCCGGGCCTCGTCCGGGCTGTCGACGACGGCCGGGCTCTGCTCGTTCATGGACGGCGGGAAGAAGGTGGAGTCGCAGTGCCCGCCCGTGGCGCCGAGGGCGTAGGCCGCCGGCACGATGCGCGGGCCGGGCACGAAGCCCTCTTCGATGGCCTGTTTCAGGCCGACGTCGCCGTACCCCTCCGAGCCGACGTTGCGGATGGTGGTGAACCCTGCCTCCAGGGTGGACTTCGCATGGGCGACCCCGATGGCCGACCAGAAGGAGTCCGTGAAGAGCAGGCTGTTGTAGCCGCCATAGAGCGGCGAGGAGGTGATGTGCACGTGCATGTCGATCAGCCCGGGCACGAGGGTGACGCCCGGCAGGTCGACCCGCTCTGCGCCCTCCGGGACCGCGTCGCCCTGGCGGCCCACTCGGGTGATCCGGCCATCCGTGATGAGGGCCAGGGGCCGCTCGACGCGGGCGCCGGTCGTCACGTCGATCATCCGCTCGGCGGTTACCGCGACTGTGGCCGCACGGGCGGGAAGGGCCGAGAGGCCGAGCAGGGCGGCGGCGGCGAGGCGGGCGGTCAGTCGCATTGGGCGGCTCCGGCGAAGGGGGGTGGTCCGCCTTCCTACCACGGCCGGGCGGCGCACCAACCCTGAGGGGCGCCCGGCGGGTGACAGCGGGGCCCGGGTCCGGTATCGGACCCCACGCGTGCAGGAGATCCCGGACTTGAGCGAGACGTCATCGACGAACTCTGCGGCCGAGGAGCAGGGCTGGGCGACCGCCCGGACCCTGGCCGAGGCCCTGCCCTTCATCCAGCAGTACGACCGCGAGACCGTGGTCATCAAGTACGGTGGCCATGCCATGGGCCAGGAGGAGACGGCGCGCCTGTTCGCGGCGGACTCGGTCCTCCTGAAGCTTCTCGGCCTGCATCCCGTGGTCGTCCACGGCGGCGGGCCGCAGATCTCGCGCATGCTGGACAAGGCCGGCGTGAAGTCGACCTTCGTCGACGGCCTGCGCGTGACCGACGAGGCCACCATGGAGGTGGCCGAGATGGTCCTGTCCGGGGCGATCAACAAGGAGATCGCCAACTGGATCAACCTGGCCGGCGCCGAGGCGGACGTGCGCGGGGTGGGCCTGTCGGGCAAGGACGCCCGGCTGATCACCGTCGAGAAGGCGACCCGGACCCGCAAGGACCCCGACAGCCAGATCGAGCAGGTGGTGGACCTGGGCTTCGTCGGTGAGCCGACCCGGATCGACCCCCAGCTGATCCAGGGCCTGATCTCGGCGGAGCACGACTACATCCCGGTCATCGCCCCCATCGGCGTGGCCGCGGACGGCCAGACCTACAACATCAACGCCGACACGGTGGCCGGCGCCCTTGCCGGCGCCCTGAAGGCCAAACGCATGCTGCTGCTCACCGACGTGGCGGGCGTCCTGGGCGCCGATGGCGAGCTCATCCGGCAGATGTCCGTGGACGAGGCCCGGGCGGCCATCGCCTCGGGCGTCGCTTCTGGCGGCATGATCCCCAAGCTGGAGACCGCCATCGCCGCGGTCGAGGCGGGGGTCGAGGCAGTGGTCATCCTGGATGGCCGGCGGGCCCACGCCATGCTGGTCGAACTGTTCACCGAGCACGGGTCGGGAACCCTCATCACTCGATGAGCCCGGACCTCAGCCACATCGACACCTGGCTGTTCGACCTGGACAACACCCTCTACCCGGAGGAGTCCGGCTTCATGCGGCAGGTCGAGAGCCGCATGACCGCCTTCGTGATGAAGGTGACGGGGCTGGAGCGGGACGCGGCCTTCGCCCTGCAGAAGAAGTACCTGGCCGAGCACGGCCTGACCCTGGGCGGGCTGATGCGACACCACGGGGTGGAGCCGGCGGACTTCCACGCCCTGTTCCATGACCTGAGCCTGGACGCCCTGGCCCATGACCCGGAACTGCTCGTGGCCCTCGCCCGCCTGCCCGGGCGGCGGCTGATCTTCACCAACGCCGATGACTTCCACGCCGAGCGGGTGCTGAACCACCTGGGCCTGACCCACCTGTTCGACGAGGTCTTCCACATCCACTCCTTTGGCTTTGCGCCCAAGCCCGACCCCCTGGGCTTTACGCGGATGATCGAGGGCCACGGGCTGGACCCCGCCGCCACCGCCTTCTTCGAGGACTCCGAGCGCAACCTGAAGCCG
>CAIMLY010000065.1 GCA_903842425.1 uncultured Alphaproteobacteria bacterium
AAATCGAAACAGATAAAGGGGTTGAAAGGCTGGTCTTCACGCACAGCGCAGGCGTCCCAGTCCGCCTTGCCGATCTCGGCGATGCGGCGGCTGATGCGCACCGCGGGCTTCAGGGTCACGCCCGGAAACCCTCGAAGATGATGTTGTCGCAATAGGGCCGGGCCGCCTCCGCCTGCTCGGGGGTGCGGGCCGTCCAGGCCATGACCGGCATTCCGGCGCGCCGGTGGGCGATGACCTCCGGCAGGTCGACCGTGTCCAGGCTCATGGCCAGGAAGTGCGGCCGGGCGATGGCGACATGCTCCAGCCGGGCGAAGGCCTTTCGCTGCTCGGGCGAGATGTGGGTGGACTCGTCATTCCACCGATAGCTGTCGAGCCCGCGAAGGACGCCCGGGAACCGGTCGGCGAACCAGGCGTGGCTGTAGGGATTGAAACCGATGACGCAGGTGGGACCGGCATGGTACATGAGGATCTCGTGGACCCGCTGCTCCAAGGGCCCGACATCCCCGAAGGAGGTCTTGAGCTCCACGTGGACCATGGCCCTGTGGCCGATCAGGGCCAGGGCCTCCATCAGGGTCGGGATGGTCTCTTCCGTCCCCTTGAGCGGCATCTGCGCCAGGTCTGCAGCGGTGTGATCCCTGACCCGCCCCTCGCGGCCCGTCATGCGCTTCAGGGTGTTGTCGTGGAAGACCACCGCCTCGCCGTCCGCCGTGATGTGGACGTCCAGTTCGATGCTGTAGCCCGCCTGGCAGGCGGCCTGGAAGGCGGCGAGGGAATTCTCGGGGGCGCCATCGGGGCTCCAGAGCCCGCGGTGGGCGATGGCCGGACTGAAGAGACGGTCCCAGGCCTCTCCGAACTGGGGCTTCATCGGACTTCCACCACGGCGTCGACCTCGACCGCGAAGTTCAGCGGCAGGCGGTAGACGCCCACCGCCGACCGGGCGTGGCGCCCGGCGTCGCCGAAGGCCAGGACCATCAGGTCCGAGGCGCCGTTCACCACCCTGGGGATGTCGAAGAAGTCCGGTCCCGCCTGGACGAATCCGCCCAGCTTGACCACCCGGGCCACCCGGTCGAGGTCGCCGTCGCAGGCGGCCTTCATCTGGGCCAGCAGGTTGATCCCGCAGAGACGGGCGGCGCCCTGGGCGGCCTCAAGGTCGACATCGACCCCGACCACGCCCTTCACGCCCCCCGAGGCGTCGAAAGAGACCTGGCCCGAGATGTGGACCAGGGACCCGCTCCGGACGAAGGGAACATAGTTGGCGACGGGCGCGACCGGGACCGGAAGGGCCAGGCCGGCGGCGGAAAGGCGGGTTTCAACTTCGGACATGGCGTCAGCCTAACCCCTCCCAAGGCGGCCGGACAGGCCCGGCGCGGTCAAAATCAGCTCTGCGGGGGTATGTCCCCGCCCTTCAGGACCCTCTTGGCCTCGTCGGACCGGGCCGCATCCGCCGGGCAGACATCGCCCAGGCGCCGGGCGGTGGTGTTGGCCGTCCCCGCCAGGGGGATGCCGGCGATCTTCGTCGACAGGGACAGCTTCATGCGGAAGGTGTCAGGGGTGTAGCCGCCGTTCGCCGTGACGTCGGCCACCTGGCCCTCCTTGGTGGTGCAGCTGCCCTTGAGCAGGATCCTGCCATTGCCTACCGACCGCGAGGGATAGTTGCAGGCGTAGTGCCGGTTGGACGGCGATGTCATGAACTTGTTGATCTCGGAGGCCACCAGGCAGCGCCGCTCGACCTTCTTCTGGGTGATCACCACCGTGAAGACGTTGGTCAGCTCCCAGTAGCCCGGACGCGGCCGGCCGACGCTGTCCGCCGCCGCCGGGGCCGCCGCCAGGGCCAGGGCCGGAAGTCCCGCGGCCACCGCCATGCGCATCCGTTTCATCGCCTCTGTCCTCTGATCCGCCCGGGCCGGGGGCCGCGCGGCTGGCCTTGCCGGGTCCCGGGCTGTAAACCACGCCGAGACATGGGGTGTCGATTGCCTGATTCCGACCCGACCGCGCCAGACGCATCACCCGCAGCCGCCGCCCTGGAGCTGACGGTCGTCGTCCCGACCTTCAACGAGCGGGCCAATGTCCGCAGGCTGATCGGCCTGGTGGAGGCCGCCCTGGGCGATATCCGCTGGCAGGTCATCTTCGTGGATGACAACTCCCCCGACGGCACGGCGGCGGAGGTCAAGGCCGTGGCCGCGCTGGACCCGAGGGTCCAGTGCCTTCACCGGGTGGGGCGCCGCGGCCTGGCGGGCGCC
>CAIMLY010000066.1 GCA_903842425.1 uncultured Alphaproteobacteria bacterium
ACATCCACATCGGGATCATGGCCGGGAAGTTGAACGGGGTGATCCCCGCCGCGATCCCGAGGGGCTGGCGCATGGAATAGACGTCGATGCCCGGGCCGGCGCCTTCCGTGTACTCGCCCTTCAGCAGGTGCGGGACGCCGCAGGCGAACTCGATCACCTCCAGGCCGCGCTGGATGTCGCCCCGGGAGTCGGCGATGACCTTGCCGTGCTCGCTGGAGAGCAACTCGGCCAGGGAGGCCATGTTGGCCTCGAGCAGGCGCTTGAACTCGAACATGACCCGCGCCCGGCGCTGGGGGTTCACCGCCGCCCAGGCCGGCTGGGCGCGCAGGGCCGACTGGACCGCAAGCTCCAGCTCGTCGGGAGTCCCCAGGCCGACCCGCGCCTGGACCTCGCCGGTATTGGGGTTGAAGACGTCGCCGAAGCGTCCCGAGGCGCTGGCGGCCGCGGCCCCGTCGATGAAGTGGTGGATCTGGCGCATGGGATCGTCCTCGATTGCCTGCCGGCTTCCAATAGTGGCTGGGGCCGGGCGCGCCTAGACCTTGCTTGCGCCCCCCGGGGGCGGGCATGCTGCGACCATGAGCCCTCCTGACGCCGCCGGCCCCGGCCAGCACATCGTCGACGTGCTGATCGCCGAGAGGGCGCCGAGGCTGGCCGCCAGCGCGGCCTGGCCCCTGGCCCGCCCCCTGCTCTACCGGCTCCTGAACTACCGCAGGGCACGGCAGATGGCGGACGCCATCGCGCCCCTCGCCGGGCATGAGGCCCTGGACCACGTCTCCCGCCTGCTGGAGGTGAAGGTCGAGGTGAGCGGCCTCGACCGGATTCCGTCATCCGGGCGGCTGGTGATCGTCTCCAACCATCCCACCGGCATCGCCGACGGGATCGCCGCCTGGGACGCCCTGCGCGGGCGCCGGCCCGACCTGTGCTTCTACGCCAACGCCGACGCCCACCGGGTGGTCCCGGGCTTCTCCGACGTGCTCATCCCCGTGGAGTGGGTCGAGGCCAAGCGCACCCGCGAGCGCACCCGCACCACCCTCCAGATGACCCGCGCGGCCATGGAGGCCGGGCGCGCCCTGGCCATCTTCCCCGCCGGCCGCCTGGCGCGGCGGATGCCGGGCGGGGGCCTCTCGGATCCCCCCTGGATGAGCTCGGCCATGTCCATCGCCCGCCGGTACGAGGCGCCCGTGGCGCCGGTCCACATGACCGGGCCCTGGTCGACCCTGTTCCACGCCTTCGACCAGGTCTCGCAGGAACTGCGGGACATCACCCTGTTCCACGAACTTCTCAACAAGCGCGGCGGACGCTTCACCCTGACCATCGGTCCCCTTGTGCCGCCCGGCCGCCTCGGAGCCGACGCCGAGGCCGACGCCATGGCGCTCAAGGCCTATGTGGAGCAGGTCCTGCCCGCCGATCCGGACCGCCCGTTTTGACACGCCTCCCCAACCGCATTGACCTGCCGGCCGAAGCCGACACCGAGGCCCTGGGCCGGCGCCTCGCCCCCCTCCTGCGGCCGGGTGAGGCCATCTGCCTGAGCGGCGGCCTGGGCGCCGGGAAGTCCTGCCTGGCCCGGGCCCTGATCCGCGCCCTGACCACCCCGGACGAGGAGGCGCCGAGTCCCACCTTCACCCTGGTCCAGACCTATGCGGGGCCAGAGTTCGAGATCGCGCACTTCGACCTCTACCGGCTGGAGGACCCCGAGGAGGCCTGGGAGATCGGCCTCGAGGAGGCGCTGGACCAGGGTGCGGCCCTCATCGAATGGCCGGAGCGCCTGGAAGGGCGTCTGCCCGCAGACCGACTCGATCTAGAACTGGCCGTCCTCGGCGACGGGCGCACGGCGCAGCTGGCCGGATACGGATCCTGGAAGGAGCGGGTGGAGTGACGGCGGAACGGGACGCCCTGAAGGACGCCTTCCTGCACCGAGCGGGCCTGGGCGAGGCCCGGCGCGAGCGGCTGGCGGGGGACGCCTCCACGCGGTCCTACGAGCGGCTGTCCCTGGCCGACGGAAGCCGCCGGATCTTCATGGACCAGCCGCCGGTGGAATCCGCCGCCTGCCCGCCAGGAGCGGATGCAGAGACCCGGCGCGCCCTCGGCTACAACGCCCTGGCCCGCCTGGCGGCCGGACGCGTGGACGCCTTCGTCGCAGTGGCGGACTGGCTGGGGCGGGCGGGCCTTTCAGCGCCGCGGATCGACGCCTTCGACGCCGGGCTGGGCCTGGCGGTCATGGAAGACCTGGGCGATGACCTGTTCGGCGCCCGGATCGCCGGAGGCGCCGACGAGGGACCCCTCTACGAAGCCGCGGTGCAGGCCCTGGTCCACATGCAGGCCAGCCCTGTCCCGGACCGGCTCGGCGCCGCCGTGGGGATCGACTGGCCGCTGCTGGCCTACGACGCCCTGGCGCTGCAGACCGCCGCAGACCTCCTGCCGGACTGGCTGCCCGCCCTGAGGCCCGGGGTCCGGATCGACGCCGCAGCCCGCGCGGACTGGGAGGCCCTCTGGGCGCCCATACTGGCGCGGGGCGAGGCCGGGGCCTCGGTCTTCTGCCACCGGGACTATCACGTCGAGAACCTGATCTGGCTGCCCGACCGAGAGGGGCCCGCCCGGGTCGGGATGGTGGACTTCCAGGACGCGGTCCTGGCCCACCCGGCCTGGGACGTCTCCATGCTGCTGCACGACGCCCGCCGGGACGTTTCCCCGGGCCTGTCGGACCGGATGCTGCAGCTCTATCTCGACCGTTCCGGCAAGGCCGGGGACCTGCCGTTCGTCACGGACTTCCACGCGCTGGGCGCCCTGAACATCTGCCGGATCATCGGCGTCTTCGCCCGGCTGGTCCGGCGCGACGGCCGGCCGAGGTACGAGGCCTTCCTGCCCCGGATGTGGGGCTATCTCGACCTCTGCCTGGCGGATCCCGGGCTCGCGGACCTGCGCGGCTGGCTGGACGCCTGCGTCCCGGCGGAGGCCCGGCGTTGAAGGGGCCGGAAAGCGCCATGGTGCTGGCGGCGGGCCTCGGCACGCGGATGCGGCCCCTGACCGAGGCCCGGCCCAAGGCCCTTGTGGAGGTGGCCGGCCGGACCCTGGTCGACCGGGTCCTGGACCGTCTGGTGGAGGCCGGGGTGCGCAAGGCGGTGGTCAACGTCCACCACTTCGCCGACCAGATGGAGGCCCACCTGGCCGGTCGCACGGACCTGGAGATCGTGATCGCCGACGAGCGGGCCGCCCTGCTGGACTCAGGCGGCGGCATCCGCAACGCCCTGCCCCTGCTGGGCCGGGAGCCTATCTTCGTGGCCAACATCGATTCCCTCTGGACCGGCGGGACCACCCCACCCCTGGAGCGGATGAAGGCCGCATGGGACCCCGAGCGGATGGACCTGCTGCTGCTCCTGACCCCCCGGGGCCAGGGAATCGGCTTCGAGGGGCCCCGGGGCTTCTTCATGGACGAGGGTGGCCGCCTGACGCACAGCGCCGACGACGCCCGCCCGGCCCCCTTCGCCAACATCGGCTTCCAGATCCTGAAGCCCGAGGTCCTGGATCGCGAGCCCGAGGGCGCCTTCTCCATCCTGCCGGTCTGGTGGCGGCTGCAGGACACGGGCCGGCTGGCCGGTGTGGTCATGGACGCCTTCTGGCTGCATGTCGGCGATCCCGCCGCGCGGGACCAGGCCGAGGCCCTCTTGTCCCGATGAGCGACTGGTTCCTCAAGCAGGCCGGCCCGCGCTGGTTCAACATCCCCGCCGACCGGCCCTTCCTGGACGACCTGGCCGTGGGGCTGCTGGACCTGACGCGGGATGGCGGGCCAGAGGCCCTGGCGGACGCCGTGGTCCTGACCCCCACCCGGCGGGCCGCCCGGTCCCTGACCGAGGCTTTCCTGCGGATGGCCGGCGACGTTCCCGCCCTGCTGCCACCCAGGATCCGGCCCCTGGGCGACCTGGAGGCCGGCGAGGCGCCCTTCGAGCCCGGAGACATCGTCCTCGACCTGCCCCCCGCCATCACTCCCGTGCGCCGGCGATTCGAGCTGCTGCGGCTGGTCACGGAGCTGGAGCCGGCCCTGGGCCGCACTCCGGGACCCACGGAGGCCCTCGGCCTGGCGGACGCCCTGGGCGCCTTCTTCGACAGCCTGCAGATCGAGGAGGCGGCCGGGGACAACCTGGCCGGCCTCGCCGACATGGACATGGCTGCGCACTGGCAGGTCTCGCTGGGCTTCCTGGAGGGCGCCCTGGGGCAGTGGCCCCAGAGGCTGCGGGACCTGGGCCTGATGGATGTGAGCGCGCGGCGGGTCCTCCTGCTCGACGCCCTGGCGGCGAAGTGGACGTCCGAGCCGCCGGAAGGCCTGCTGGTCGCCGCCGGGTCCACGGGCTCGGTCAAGGCGACGGCCCGCCTGCTGAAGGTGATCGCCGGAACGCCCCGGGGCGCCGTTGTCCTGCCGGGCCTGGATTTTGAGTCCATCCCCGGGGTCCATGAGCCCGAGGTCGTCGACGACCAGCACCCCCAGGCCGCCCTCCGGGCGCTTCTGGCGGCGGCGGGCGTCCCCTCGGATACGGTCCGAGCCTGGGGCGGTCGCTCGGCCGGGACCGCCGCAGGAGACGACCGCCGCAGGGTCATCAGCCTCGCCCTCAGGCCCGCCGACCGGACCGCCGACTGGTGTCAGGCCATAGACGACAAGACGGGCCTCGGCCCGGCCGGCATCGCCCGCGGACTTTCGGGCCTGACCGTCGTCAGCTCGCAGGACGTCGAGGCCTGCGCCCTGTCCGCCGCCCTCCTGCTGCGCGAGACCCTGGAGGCGCCGGGCCGGACCGCCGCCCTGGTGACGCCCGACCAGGACCTGGCCCGGCGGGTGGCCGCCCGGCTGGCCCGCTGGGGCATCGTCGCCGACGCCTCGGCGGGGGAGCCCCTGGCCCGGTTTCCCTGCGCCGTTCTGGCCGAGACTACCGCCCGGGCCCTGTCCGATCCGGCGCGGCCGGCGACCCTCCTTGGCCTGCTCAAACACGCCAAGGTGCGGCTGGGGCGCACCGAAGCCGAGCTTGCCGCCGCCCGGAACGCCCTTGAGGCCAAGGCCCTGCGCCGCACCCGGCCCGAGAGCCTGGCCCAGCTGAAGGTCTTCGCCGAGACCGCGAAGGCGCCGGATCCCGCCGCCGTGCGTTTGGTGGAGGACTTGGCGCGGATCTTCCCACCCCCCGGGGCCGGGGAGCCCGGGATGCAGGACGCCTCGGCCTGGGCCCGCCGGCTGACGGAGGCCATGGAGGCCCTCTGCGTACGCCCCGAGGGCGGGACCGGCGGTCTCTGGTCGGGCCCGGACGGGGAGGCGACGGCTCGCCTCCTGTCCCTGCTGATCGAGGAGGGCGACGCCAGCCCGCCCCTCTCGGCGGCGGCCTTCGCCGAACTCCTGGGCGTGATCATCGCCGGCGAGAGCGTCCGCGCCGCCCGGGCCACCCATCCGCGCCTGCGGATCCTGGGCGCCATGGAGGCCCGGATGGCCCGCGCCGACCGGCTGATCCTGGCGGGGCTGGAAGAGGGCGTCTGGCCCCAGGCCGCCGGCGTCGATCCCTTCCTGTCCCGGGGCATGCGCGCCCGGCTTGGCCTGCCGCCGGCCGAGCGCCGGATCGCCCTTTCCGCCCACGACTTCGCCCAATCGGCCTGCGCACCCGAGGTCTTCCTGCTGCACTCGCGCCGACGCCGGGGCGCCCCGGCCCTGGAGTCGCGCTGGCTCTGGCGGCTTCGGACCCTGGCGAAGGGGGCCGGCGCGCCCCTTCCGACCCGGCCGGAGCTCGAGGCGATCGCAGCCGCGGCGGACGCACCCGGCGCTTTCGCGCCCGCCCCGCGGCCGGCGCCCTGCCCCCCCCTTGCGGCCCGGCCCCGGAGGATGGCCGTGACCCGCATCGAGACCCTGGTGCGCGACCCCTACGCCGTCTGGGCGCGGGACATCCTGCGCCTCTATCCGATGGACCGGCCGGACGCCCAGGTGGACGTTCGGCTGCGCGGCACGGCCATCCACGCGGCCCTCGAGGACTTCGTGAAGGCCTATCCGGACGTCGTTCCGGAGGGGGCCGAGGCGGTTCTGGACCAGCTGTACATGGACGCGCTCCGCAGAGCGGGCATGGATGCGCCGGGCCTGGCCCGGGAGAGGGCCCTGTCGCGGGAGATCGCCGTCTGGATGGTGGGCGAGGAGCAGGCCCGCAGAGAGAATGGCCGCAAGGTCCATGTGGAGCTCCAGGGCGCGCTGACCTTCGGCGCCCCGGCCGGGCCCTTCACGGTCACCGCAAAGGCCGACCGCATTGAGGCGGGACCCGGCCCCATCGGCCGAATCCTGGACTACAAGACCGGGTCGCCACCCTCCCCAGATCAGGTCGAAGAGGGGTTCTCGCCCCAGCTCACCCTCTCCGGGGCGATCCTGGCCGGCGGCGGTTTCCCCGACCTGGGACCGCTGAAGCCCGAAGAGCTCGCCTATGTCCAGATCACCGGCCGGCGGCCGGCGGGCAAGATCACCAGCGCCCTTCCGGGGGGCCTGGACCCGGTGACAGCCTCCGCCACGGCCCTCGAGGGCCTGAAGTCAGTCATCGCCCGGTTTGATGATCCGAAGCAGAGCTACACCTCCCGGACCGCGCCGGCCAAGGTGAAGCTCTACGCCAGCGATTACGACCACCTGGCGCGGGTGCGGGAGTGGTCGGCCATCGGTGGCGAGGGCGAGTCGTGACCCGGTTGACGAACGACCCCCAGGCCCGTGCGGCAGACCCAGGCATCTCGGCCTTCGTCACGGCCAACGCCGGGTCGGGCAAGACCAAGACCCTGATCGACCGGGTCGCCCGCCTGCTGCTGGCCGGCGCGGCGCCGGACGAAATCCTGTGCGTGACCTACACCAAGGCCGCGGCCGCGGAGATGCAGACCCGGCTGTTCGAGCTGCTGGGCGGCTGGTCCGTGCTGGAGGATGTGAGCCTGCGCGAGGCGCTTGCTGGGCTCGAGGGCAGGGACAAGGGCGACTACGACCGCAATGCCTTGTCCGCCGCCCGCGCCCTGTTCGCCCGCGCCCTGGAGACTCCGGGCGGGCTGAAGATCCAGACCCTGCACGCCTTCTGCGAGAAGCTCCTGAAGCGCTTCCCCCTGGAAGCGGGGGTCTCGCCGGGCTTCGAGGTGCTGGACGACCTCGCCGCCAGCCAGCTGAAGCGCAGCGCGCGGACAGCCCTGGCCCACCGCGCCCTGGACCCCGAGGGCGGTCGCATCGCCGAGGCCTACGCCCGCCTGTCGGTGGACTTCGACCACGGCCGGTTCGAGGGCCTGTTCGACGCCTTCGCCGCCATGGCCGGAGAGCTCTCGGCCTGGCTTGACCAGGCGGAGGCCGGCGGTGGGGTCAACACGGCAATCTGGTCCGCCCTGACGGGTTCTGCGACCCCCCTGGACGCCAGCGCGATTGAAACCGAGATGGCGCAAGGCGGCCCGTCCAAGGCGGTCTGGCTGGCGATTGCGGAGGGCCTTGACGTCAAGGACCCGAGCAAGGGCGCCAAGGCGCTTTGCGATCTCCTGCGGGCCCATGGGGGCGCGCCGCCGATCGCCGACCTGCTCGACGCCCTCTTCACCCAGAAGTTCACTCCCAAGCCCGGGGTTGGCGGAACGAAGACCCTTGGCAAGGCGCCGGAACTGCGCCGCCGCCTGGATGACGAACTGGAGCGGCTCCAGGCGCTTGAGGCCCGGCGAAAGCAGGCCGTCGCCGGCCAGAAGACCCTCGACATCCTCCTCCTCGCCCGGGCCTGGCTGGCGGCCTACAAGATCGAGAAGGAGCTTTCGGGCAAACTCGACTTTGGCGACCTGATCGACCGGACGCTCGACCTGACCGGCCGCTCCGGCATGGCCGCCTGGGTGCTCTACAAGCTGGACCAGCGGCTGGCGCACGTGCTCGTGGACGAGGCCCAGGACACCTCGCCCGCCCAGTGGTCGATCCTTTCCCAGCTGACCGGGGATTTCTTCGCCGGGGCCGGACGCCCGGAAGCCGAGGGCGCCCTGCGCCGCAGCCTCTTTGTCGTGGGCGACGAGAAGCAGTCGATCTATTCCTTCCAGGGCGCCTCGCCCGACCGGCTGGAGGCGGAGTTCCAGGCCTACAGCGCGCGGGCCCGGGCGGCCGGCGGGGTGTTCGAGCGCATCGAACTGGAAGTCTCCTGGCGCTCCACCCAGGACGTGCTCGGGTTCGTGGACGCCGTCTTCGAGGCGCCCGAGAGCCGCCTCGCCCTCATGGGCGGGCGGGCCGGCGAGCCTCCGAACATCCGTCATGTCGCCGAACGGGAAGACCGGGGCTGCATCGATCTCTGGGACCTGGTCCCCCCGCCTGAGAAGGCGGAGCGGGAAGCCTGGACCGATCCGCCGGACTCCCTGGCCGTCAATTCCTCGACCCGGGTCCTCGCCACGCGGATCGCCGCAGAGATCCGCCGGATCGTCGAGGCGGGGGAAGCCGTCGGAAAGAAGGGCGAAAAGGGAGCCCGGCCCGCCGACTGGGGCGACTTCATTGTCCTGGTGCGGCGACGCGGGTCCCTCTTCGACGAGATCCTGCTGGAGCTGAAGCGCCAGGGCGTCCCCGTCGGCGGGGCTGACCGGCTGAAACTGGCCGACCACATCCTGTTCGAGGACCTGAGGGCCCTGGTCCGCTTCGTCCTTTTCCCCGGCGACGACCTGACCCTGGCCGCCCTGCTGCGCAGCCCCTTCTGCGATGTCAGCGACCAGGGCCTCTATGACCTGGCCCACGGGCGCGGGGAGACCCGCCTCTGGGAGACCCTCGTCCAGCAGGTGGAAGGGGCTGCGCCGGGACAGGCCAGGCCCGACTGGACCCAGGCCCACGCCGTCCTCGCCTCGGCGATCGCCGCGGCCGGGCGGACGCCGTACGACTTCATCGTCAGCCAGCTGGAGTCGGCCGGTCCCTGCGGCCGGACCCAGCGCCAGAGGCTGCTGACCCGGCTGGGCCGGGAAGCCGAGGAGGCCCTAGGCGTCTTCCTCGAGAAGACCCTGGAGCTGGAGATGGCCGGCGCGCTCAGCCTGGAGGCCTTTGCCGCCGACCTCGACGGCCTGGATGTGGACGTCAAGCGCGAGATGGATTCCGACGGCGCCCGGGAGGTGAGGGTCATGACCGCCCACGGCGCCAAGGGCCTGGAGGCGCCGATCATCTTCCTGCCGGACATGACCTTCAGCGACCCGGGCCGTTCCGGCCTGGCGAAGGTGGAGGACGGCGCCTTCGTCTGGTTGGGGTCCAAGGAGGACGACTGCCCTGTCCAGGAGGCGGCGAGGGAGGCCCGGAAGGCTGAAGAGGACAAGGAGCTCAAGCGCCTCCTGTACGTGGGCCTGACCCGGGCCCGCGACCGGCTCGTGCTCTGCGGCGTGCTTCCCGGAAACCGGACGGAGGGCAACCTCAGGGGATGGTGGGGGGCCGTGCGCGACGTCTTCGAGGGCCCGGTAAAGGACCGGGTCCGACGGATCGAGCGCGAGGGCTTCGGTTTCCTCCGGCTGGGCGAGGATCCCGGGGAACTGGGGCGCCAGGTCGACGGTCCCGCCGCCGCGGCCGCCGCCCCGCCGCCCCGGTGGTTGTCTCAGCCGGCCTTGCCGGAACCCCTGGCGCGCCTCGCCTCGCCCTCGGACCTGGGAGACTCGGCCATCCTGGCGGCGGTCTCACCCCTGGCCGGCGCGCCCGGCATGGGCCGGTTCCGGCGCGGCGAGCTGGTCCACCATCTGCTGCAGGTCCTGCCCGACCTGAAGCCGGAGACGCGCCCGGGCGCCGCCCGCCGGCTCCTGGGCAAGGAGGCCGGCCTGACGGACGCCCAGGTCGAGGAGATGGCGACCGCCGCCCTGGGCGTCCTGGAGCACCCGGACTTCGCCTTCCTGTTCGGCCCCGGCTCGCGGGCGGAGGCGGCCATCGTCGGCGGAGGCGGGCTCTTGCCGCCGGGCCTGCGGATCTCCGGGCGCATCGACCGGCTGGTGGTGCGGGCCGACGAGGTCCTGTTCGCCGACTTCAAGACCAACCGGCCGGCCCCGGCCTCCATCGAGGCGGCGGACCCCGCCTACCTGCGCCAGCTGGCGATGTACTGGGCGGTGCTGTCAGAGCTCTACCCCGGTCGCCAGGTCCGCGCGGCCCTGGTCTGGACGGATGGCCCCCTGCTGACCCCCGCACCGGAGCCGCTCCTGCGGGAGGCCCTGGAGCGGCTGCGCCGGGAGGCCGGATCGACAGGAACCTGAAACTCCGGTGTTGATCCCGGCGCGGAGTGCGCCATATCAACCTATCCTGTCCGGCCCGGTCCGGACCCCGAGAACCGAGGAGCCCACCATGGGTACTGTCGCCGTCACTGACGAGTCCTTCGAAGCCGACGTCCTGAAGTCCGGCAAGCCCGTCCTGGTGGACTTCTGGGCGGAGTGGTGCGGGCCCTGCAAGCAGATCGCCCCGGCCCTCGAGCAGATCGCCGCCGAGCTGGGCGAGCAGGTCACCGTGGCCAAGCTGAACATCGAGGACTCGCCGAACACGCCCAGCCGCTACGGCGTGCGCGGCATCCCGACCATGATGCTCTTCAAGGACGGCCAGATGACCGCCATGAAGGTCGGCGCCATGCCCAAGCAGAAGATCGTCGACTGGCTGAACGAGTCCGGCGTCGCCTGAGCCCCGGCTCAGGTCGGCCAGGTCTCGGGGCTGAGCGCCAGGACCTCGCCGGCGAAGTGCAGGCCGCCGCAGATCACCACCCGGGGCGGCGGCCCCTCGCCGTGCAGCGCGCGGACGACTGCGACCGTCACGTCCGGCGCCGTCTCGACCCCCAGGCCCTCTGCCCGGGCGGCCTCGGCCAGGGTCTCGGGTGACAGGGCGCTGGGCGAGTCGAAGGTGGTCGCCAGGACCTTCAGGGGCAGGTCCCGGAAGGCGGCGAAGAAGCCCCTGGGATCCTTCCGGGCGAACTGGCCGACGACCAGCACCAGCGGCCGGGGATCGCGCGCCGTCATCTCGGCGCAGGTGCGGGCCAGGGCCGCGGCGCCATGGGGATTGTGGGCGCCGTCCAGCCACAGGTCCGAGCCCCGGGCGGCGGCCAGCTGGCCAAGGGGGCCCTCCTTCAGCCGCTGGAAGCGTCCGGGCCAGCTCGCCGTTTCCGCGCCGCGGCCAAGGGCCGCCCCGGTGATCCGGGGATCCCCCAGGGCGAGCAGGGCGAGGGCGGCGAGGCCCGCATTCTCGAACTGGTGGGGACCGGGCAGGCTAGGAGCCGGCAGGTCCAGGAGCTGGTCATCGGCCTGGACCATCAGCCGGCCCCGCTCGCGCCAGATATCGGCCTCCCGGCCCACCAGGGTCAGGGGGGCGCCGACGGCCTCCGCCTCGGCCTCGATCACCGCCTGGGCCTCCTCATGCTGCCGGGCGGAGACCACCGGCCGCCCGGCCTTGATGATCCCGGCCTTCTCCCAGGCGATCTTGGACAGTTCGGGGCCCAGCATCTCCAGGTGGTCGTAGTCCACCGGGGTGATCACCGAGACGGCGGGGGCGGCGAAGATGTTGGTGGCGTCGAACCGCCCCCCCAGCCCCACCTCGATGATGCAGAGGTCGGCCGGCGTCTCTGCAAAGGCCGTGAAGGCCAGGACGGTGGTGATCTCGAAGAAGCTGATCGGCTCGCCGGCGTTGACCGCCTCCAGCCGGTCCGTGAGGTCGGAGAGGGCCTGGTCGCTGATCAGCCGGCCGGCGATCCGGATCCGCTCGGCGAACCGCACCAGGTGCGGCGAGGTCAGGACGTGGACCGAAAGGCCGGCCGCCTCGGCCATGGCCCGGAGGAAGGCGGTGGTGGACCCCTTGCCGTTGGTCCCGGCGACGTGGATGACCGGAGGCAGGCGCAGGTCGGGCCGGCCCAGGGCGGCCAGCAGACGCTCGACCCGTCCCGTGGTCAGGTCGATCAGCGAGGGGTGGTTGGCCCTCAGGCGCTGGATGACGGCGTCGGAGGCCCGGATCGGATCGTACATGGTCCCCGCGGGGCGATCAGGCGGCGCGGGCCCGGGCGCGCCCCAGCATCAGGGTCTGGAGCACCGAGGCGAGGACGTCGGGGAGTTCCGACCGGGGGGCCACCAGGTCCACCATGCCCCGCTCCATGAGGAACTCTGCCCTCTGGAATCCCGGCGGCAGGACCTCGCGGATGGTCTGCTCGATCACCCGGCGCCCGGAGAAGGCGATCATGGCGTTGGGCTCGGCGATGTGGATGTCGCCCAGCATGGCGTACGAGGCCGAGACCCCGCCGGTGGTGGGGTCCGTGAGCACGACGATGTAGGGCAGTCCCGCCGCCTTGACCTCGTTGAGGGCCAGGGTGGTGCGGGCCATCTGCATCAGGGACAGGGTCCCCTCCTGCATGCGGGCGCCGCCCGAGGCGGTGAAGATGACCAGGGGGACCTTGCGCCGGACGGCCTCCTCGGCGGCCTTGATGAAGGCCTCGCCGGCGCCCATGCCCAGGGAGCCGCCCATGAAGTTGAAGTCCTGGACGATGACCACCGCCGCCTGGCCGCGGATGCTCCCAAAGGCGATGGCCATGGAGTCCTGCTCGCCGGTCGCCTTGCGGGCCGCCTTGAGCCGGTCGGCATAGGGCTTTTCGTCCGGGAACCTCAGGGGATCGTCCGTCACCACGGGGGACGGGATGCGCTCGAACCGGCCGTCGTCAAAGGTGTAGCGCAGGCGCTGGGCCGCGCCGATGCGCATGTGGCTGCCCGACGGGGTGACCCACAGGGCCGCCTCCAGGTCCGGGCGATAGAGCATCTCGCCGGTGTCCGGGCACTTGACCCAGAGGTTGTCCGGCGTCTCGCGCTTGGCGACCAGGTTGCGCACGCCGGGCGCGATCTTGGCCAGCCAGCCCCCACGCTCACGGGGCGGCTGGGCGGGCTTCCCGGATGTCTCGTCCCTCTTGTCCGCCATAGCCATACTGCGCCTATGCCCCGCGACTCGGCGTCCTCGCCGAGCGGACAGACTTAGCCAGAGCCGCGACTTTTGTAAGCACCCGGCCGGTCACGTCTTCGTTTGCTGCCAGGGCGTCGGCCACCTCGTCCACGAGGGCCGAGCCCACCACGACGGCGTCGGAGACGCGGGCGACCTCGGCGGCCCTCTCCTCGGTGCGGACGCCGAAACCCACGGCCACCGGCAGGCCGGAGGCGGCGCGGACCCGCTCGACATTGGGCGCCACGGCGCCGGCGTCGGCTTCCTTCACGCCGGTGACCCCGGCGACGGAGACGTAATAGACGAAGCCCGATGTCCGGCGGATCACCACCGGCAGGCGGCGGTCATCCGTCGTGGGTGTGGCGAGGCGGATGAGGGACAGGTCCTCGGCGTCGAGGGCGTCCGCCAGGGGGTCGGCCTCCTCGGGAGGAATGTCCACCACGATCAGGCCATCCACCCCCGCAGCCGCGGCGTCACGGGCGAAGGCCGCGTAACCGGGGGTCTCCAGGGGATTGGCGTAGCCCATCAGGATGACCGGGGTCTCGGCGTCCGTCCTGCGGAAGGCCGCGACGAGGTCGAGGGTCTTCTGCAGGGTCATGCCGTGGGCCAGGGCCCGCTGGGCGGCGCGCTGGATGGGCGGCCCCTCGGCCATAGGGTCGGAGAAGGGAAAGCCCACCTCGATCAGGTCGGCTCCGGCGCCCGGCAGGCCCTGCAGGATCGCCAGGGCGGTCTCCGGGTCCGGGTCGCCGGCCATGACGTAGGTGACGAAGCCGGCGCGTCCCTCGGCGCGCAGGCGCGCGAAGCGGGCGTCGATCCGGGCGCGGCTCAAATCGAACGCCCCAGGGCCTGGGCCACCGTGTTGACGTCCTTGTCGCCCCGGCCGGAGAGGTTGACCACGATGACCCCCTCGGGACCCAGCTCGGCGCAGATCTGCGGCAGGCGGGCCAGGGCGTGGCTGGTCTCC
>CAIMLY010000067.1 GCA_903842425.1 uncultured Alphaproteobacteria bacterium
AAGGCCTGGCGCGGGGCGGCGGTCAGCAGGGTCTGGTTGTCACCCGAATAGCCGAAGCCGTTGGAGCCGATGGTCGAGACGTAGTCCTCGTCCGTCAGGTTCGTCACGTTGGCCTGGATCTCCAGGCCCTCGGTCAGGCCCTCGCCCTGGAAGCGGTAGCCAAAGGACAGGTCGGCCGTCGTGGTGGACGGGACGGACTTGTCGTTGGTGTAGGTGAAGTACCGTTCCGAGACATAGTGGACGTTCAGGGCGGCGAACCAGCCATCCCGGTCGAAGCTGACCTCGCCGTTCAGGAGATGCTGAGGAGAGTCCACCGTGGTCTTGCCACTGATCGTCTGGGTCACCACGCCGGCGGCGTTGCGGATGTCGTCGTCGTAGGTGCTGTCGTTGTAGGCGTAGGAACCGAAGAGGCTCCAGTCGTCGTTCAGCTCGAAAGTTCCCGCCGCCTCGAAGCCCTGGGCTGTCACGCTGCCGGCATTGGAGAGAATGGTCGGGCTGCCGACGATTCCCGCGCCGGCGGAGGTGCCGATCAGGCGGTCGTCGAACTTGACGTAGTACAGAGCCGCCACACCCTGAAAGCCGCCGGAACGGTAACGCCAGCCACCCTCGAAGGTCTGCGACGTCTCCGGCTGGAGCTTGTCCCGGATGGCGTCGAACCCGGGCTGGGTCGTGGCGAAGGGCGACAGGCCAGTTCGTGCCGCCGCGAAGGCCCGCATGTTCTTCGCATAGCTCGCGAAGAGTTCGCTGTCGTCGGAAAGGGCCCAGGTGAAGCCAGCCTGGGGAAGGAAGGACTCCTCGGAAGTGATCGATCCATTGATCACTGGCGAGCCCACCACCGTCACGGTGCTGCTTTCGACGCTGACCGACTTGAAGCCGAAATTGACCTTCAGCTGGTCGGAAACGGTCCAGGCGTCCTCGATGTAGAAGGTCCGGGTGTCGGTTTCGAAGTCGCCCGACCACTGGGTGAAGAAGGGCCCGGAGAAGAAGCTCAGGGACGAGGAGGGCGAAGCCAGGTTCTGGCCATAGAAGCGACGCGACTGGCTGAAGTCGTTGGACTCCAGCCACCCCCCGGCCGAGATCCGGTGGTCGCCAAGGTCGACGGCGGCGCCGAGGATCAGGCCCATCCGGTCGATGGTGTACTCGGTGGTCCGGGTCGAGATCGGGGCGTCCTGGCTGGTCGCGCCGGGGATGTTGTTGTTCGGTGACGCGCGGTAGGGCGTGTACCAGATCCCCTGGCCGTCGTTCGTATGGCCATAGACGGTGGCGGTCAGGTCGATCCCGGCCACCGGGCCCGCAGCGGTGAGGGCCCAGAGGGTGTCGTCACGCAGGCCGGCGGCGTCGTAGTAGGCGTCATCGACGCACTTCACCTTGCCCGGATAGGGGTTGGCGCCCGACCCTGTGTAGCAGCCGCTTCCGTCGAGGATCGGGTTCGGCCCGGCGTAGTTGGCGGTGTTCTGGTAGGCGCGGGCGATCTGGACGGCCTCGGCCCAGCGGCCGGTATTGTTGTCCCAGTCGGAGCCCAGGCG
>CAIMLY010000068.1 GCA_903842425.1 uncultured Alphaproteobacteria bacterium
CCAGATCCGGAATCCCTCGCCGCGGGCCGCCTGCAGGCGGCGGACGAAGGGGATGCCCAGCAGGGCCTGCCCGCCGACGGAGCCGTTGTAGTACAGTTTCCAGATCGACGCCGCCTTGGCCGAGGCGTCTGCGTGGCGGAACTCGGGCAGGTCGCCCGGGCCATGATCGCGCGTGCGCTTCGGCTGGAGGGTGGTCAGGGCGTCCTTCGGAGGGCATCCCCAGAAGGGGAAGGGGCCGCCCGTCAACCGCCGGTTGATCTCCGAGCCCACCCCGAACCGGTTGTTGGTGTTGTCCGGCTTGTCCTTGACCATCCGGTCCAGCTGGTCCCAGGCGGCGCGCCAGGGCGCCTCGCCCGGCAGGTTCAGGGACGCCGCGAAGCCGCGCGGGAAACCGAGCGGGAAGTCGAAGCCCAGCAGGGCGCGCTCGGAGCGCTTGCGGAAGTCATCCAGCAGGGCGGTGAGCTTCTTCTCGGCCTCCGCCCGGGTCGGGGGATTGAAGGCCTCGAAGGTCAGGCGGAAGCGGACGTCGCGCTTCATGACCCCGATCCAGACGGAATCCGCCCCGGTTGTCGGCTTGGCGGCGGCGCTCCAGTCGACGATGACATAGGCGTTGAACAGGCGGGACACGGGCGGGCTCCGGTTTGTGCGGGGTCTCTTTAGCGGTTGGACGGCCCCGCGCCAACGGGCGGGCTTGGTCGGCGGCGGCGGCCGTGGGAGTGTGCGGCCGATCCGGAGAGGGACCCCTTCATGACGACAGCCCTGCGCACCCCCGACGACCGTTTTGCGGACCTGCCCGACTTTCCCTGGTCGCCGCGGTACATCGATGACCTTCCGGGCTACCCGGGGCTGAGGTGCGCGGTGATCGACGAGGGCGGCGGCCCTGGCGCCCCGGCCGACCAGCCGACCTTCCTGTGCCTCCACGGTGAGCCGAGCTGGAGCTTTCTCTACCGGCGGATGATCCCGATCTTCCTGGCCTCGAGCGCGAGGGTCGTCGCACCGGACCTCTTCGGCTTCGGGCGGTCGGACAAGCCGGTGGATGACGCCGTCTACGGATTCCATTTCCACCGGCGGATGCTGCTGGCCCTGGTGGAGCGGCTGGACCTGCGGAACATCACCCTGGTGGTCCAGGACTGGGGGGGGCTCATCGGCCTGACCCTGCCGGTAGACGAAGGGTTCCGGGGCCGGCTCTCCCGGCTGATCGTCATGAACACGACCCTGGCGACGGGGACGCCGCCTTCCGAGGGTTTCCTGGCCTGGCGGGCCTACGCCAAGGCCAATCCGGACCTGGCGGTGGGCGCCCTGATCGGCCGCGGGACCCCGCACCTGTCAGAGGCCGAGTGCGCCGCCTACGACGCCCCCTTCCCGGACATCCGCTACAAGGCTGGCGTCCGGGCCTTCCCCGAGCGGGTCATGACCGACCCGGGCATGGAGGGCATCCAGGAGAGCGTCGCGGCAAAGGCCTTCTGGTCCAGGGACTTCGAGGGTCAGGTCTTCATGGCCATCGGCGGCGCCGACATGGTCCTCGGCCCCCCGGTCATGGAGGACCTTCGCCGCAGCCTGCGCAACTGCCCCGAACCCATGGTCATCCCGGAGGCGGGGCACTTCGTGCAGGAGTGGGGCGGCCCCGTCGCCGAGGCCGCCCTGAGGTCCTTCGCCAGCGCTTAGGCCAGCTTGACCAGCATCTTGCCCATGTTGGCGCCGGTGAAGAGGCCGATGAAGGCGTCCGGCGCCGAGGCGATGCCTTCACGCACCGTCTGGCGCCACTTCAGCTTGCCCTGGCCGTGCCATGCGCCGAGTTCCTTGAGGAAGTCGCCCATCATGTCCCAGTGGTTGGAGACGATGAAGCCTTCCAGCCGTAGGTTCTTGCCGATGATCAGGGCCATGTTCGACGGGCCCGGGACAGGCGCCTCGGCGTTGTACATGGAGATCATCCCGCAGATGGCGAAGCGGGCGTAGGGGCGGGCCGCGTTGAGGGCCGCCTCGAGGTGTCCGCCCCCGACATTGTCGAAGTAGACGTCGATCCCGTCCGGCGCGGCCTCGGCGAGGGCGGCCGTCAGGGCGGCGGCGGAGTCGCCGGTCGCCTTGTAGTCGATCACCGCATCGACCCCGATCTCGTCCTTCAGGAACCTGGCCTTCTCGGCGCCGCCCGCGGAGGCGATCACCTTGTGGCCCTTCAGCTTGGCGATCTGGCAGACCAGGGAGCCCACGGCGCCCGCGGCGCCGGAGACAAAGACCACGTCGCCCGGCTTCAGGGCGGCGACGCGGAGCAGGCCGGCGTAGGCGGTCAGGCCCGGAATGCCGGCCACGCCCAGGAAGGCCTCGGTCGGCAGGCCATGGGTGTCGAGCTTCTGCACGCTGGACGCCGGGGCATTGAAGGCCTCGCGCCAGCCGAGGTTGGACTGGACGAGGTCGCCGGGCTTCAGGGCCGGATTATTCGAGGCGATCACCTCGCC
>CAIMLY010000069.1 GCA_903842425.1 uncultured Alphaproteobacteria bacterium
CCGGGAGGCCATCATGGACAGGAGGATGCCCTCCCGCAGTCCCCGGTCGGCGACCCGCACGCGCTCGCAGGACCAGAGGTCCTGGACCGCCTGCAGGATGGCGGCCCCGGCCAGGACCAGGTCGGCGCGGTCCGGCCCTATGCAGGGCTGGGCGGCGCGCTCGGCCATGCTCATGGCGATGAGCCTGCCGGCGGAAGCCTCGCACTCGGTCCGGCTCATCCAGATTCCATCCACCCGGCTCCGGTCGTAGCGCGGCAGGTCCAGGTGAAGCCCGGCCAGGCTGGTGATCGCGCCGGAGGTCCCGATGATGTGGGCGCGTCCCGCATCGAAAGCCGGCCGGAGGGCCGCGGCGCCCGTGAAATCCGCCAGCCGGGAGCGGAAGCAGTCGACCATCCGCCCGAACCAGGCCGCGGGCGGCTCGGCGCCCTCGGGGAACTGCTCCGCGAGGGTCACGACCCCCAGCGGGATCGACAGCCACGCCCGGATCGGCGGGCGGGCCGCCGGGCCCAGGCTGCGGGCGGCGGCGAGGTCGACCCAGGACAGTTCGGTGGAGCCTCCGCCGACATCGACCACAAGGGCGGCGTCCGCCCTGCGGTCCAGGAGATTCACGCAACCGGCGACGGAGAGGTGCGCCTCCTCCTTGGGCGAGATCACCTCCAGGCGAAGTCCGGTCTCGGCGGCGACCCTCTCGATGAACTCGGCGCCATTCTGCGCGGACCGGCAGGCCTGGGTGGCGATGGCCTTGAACCGCGAGACGCCCCGGCGACGGACCTTCTCGGCGCTGACCTTCAGGGCGGCCAGGGCCCGGTCCATCGCCGCATCCGAAAGACGGCCGGTCTGCGACAGGCCCTCCCCGAGGCGGACGATGCGGGAATAGGCGTCGACGACGCGGAACCCGCGCCCGTTGGGTGTGGCGATCAGGAGACGACAGTTGTTGGTGCCGAGGTCCAGAGCCCCGTAAAGCACCTTCCCGCCCGTTCCTGCGCCCTGTTCCCGGCCGTCTCGCGCGGCGCGGGGCGCGCTCGGCGCCTCTGACATGGACCCTGGTTCCAAACAGGCGCGACAATCCGTCCCGCCACTTCTCCTGCAGCCTATCCGAGACCCTGCGCGCCCGGAAGGCGTCTTGCGGCGTCGCTGGATTGAATTAGGTATGGGACGTGGCCCTACCGGGCCGGAGTCGATCGTGATGAACGTCCAGAGCAACCCAGCCGGCGCAGAAACCCGCCCTCCCGCCATCATCCGGGAGGCCAAGTTCGCCATCGGCGACGTGGTGCGGCACCGGGTGTTCCCCTTCCGGGGCGTGATCTTCGACGTCGATCCGACCTTCAACAACACCGAGGAGTGGTGGCTTTCCATTCCCGAGCACGTCCGGCCCCGCAAGGACCAGCCCTTCTACCACCTGCTGGCGGAGAACGAGGACAGCGCCTACGTCGCCTATGTCTCCGAGCAGAACCTGCTTGCGGACGAAACCGGCGAGCCGGTCGGTCACCCGCAGGCGCCGGAGATCTTCGAGGCCTTCGAGCCTGGCCGCTATCGACTGCGCCCCCGCGTCAGCAACTGAGGCCGGCCTCAGTAATCCCGCCGCCAGCGCACCGACAGGGTGTTGCCCCCCTGCCCGGACAGCTTCGAGATCAGGCTCAGGGACCTGCTGACGTTCCACTCCACCTGGGCGGAACCGCCATCGCGCCCGCCGCCCGTGACGACCAGCAGGACGTTTTCCGTCAGGTACTTACCCCCGGAAACCTCAACTCCGGATCCATCCGTTCCGCCCGCGAAGGTCAGGCGGTCGAGCCTCGCCAGGCCCCGGAGGTTGCCGATCACGTCCAGCGCGCCGCCACCCGCCATCGACGCCACGGCCGAGGCGAGCTGGGCGGTCTCGAGGGGCGACAGCTGGGACGCGGACCGACCGAAGAGGATCCGGGAAAAGATCTCGTCCGTGGGCAGGGGCGGGCTTGAGGTGAGGCTGATTTCAGGCCGGGCCGCCGTTCCGCGGATCCGCACGGTCGCCGTCAGATCGGGATCGCTCCGGACCGCCGCCAGGTCGAGCCGGATCCGCTCCGGGTCCTCGGAGAGATAGACCACTCCGGAGGGGTCGATCTCGAACCGCTTGTCCGCAAAGGCGTAGGACCCGCGGACGACGCGGGCCAGGCCGGTCAGGCGCGGCCGGGCGGAGGTTCCGGAGACCCGCGCATCAACCGACATCTCGAGATCCAGACCCTGCCCCCGGATGTAGACCTGCTGGGGCGCCTTCAGGGTCAGGTCCAGGGCGACGGCCGGACCGCCACCCTGCCGGGCCGCCCTTTGGCCAACCTCCACGGGCCGGTTGATCTCGGTGACGGCCAGGGGCGTGACCCCGGCCGGCGTTGGTGCGGCCGCCGTCACGTCGGCGCGGTTGATCGTCAGGCCTCCGTTCAGTGTGACCCGTCCGTCCGTCGCCCGGGTCACCGAGGCCTGGCCCGAGGCCGTGGCCCTGGCGAACTCGTTGTCGATCACCCGGAAGTTCAGCAGGTCCAGGCGGAAGGAGCTGGCCGCGCCTTCCTGAAGGGAGATCACTCCCGAGCCGGACAGTGTCCCGCCCTGTCCGTCCGCCCCGGTGGCCCGGTCGATCCGGATCGCCGAATCCGAAAGCCGGGAGCGCACGATGACGTTGGTCAGGACCAATCCCGTGGCGGCATCCGAGAAGGCGCCGTTCTCGATCTCGGCCTCGCCGTCCGCCCGGGGGGCGGCGAGCGTTCCTCCCAGGGAGCCGCGAAGCCGCACGGCGCCGCTGAGGGATTGTTCACCGCCCACGAAGAGGTCCCAGAGCGGCTTGATCTCGCCGTTGGCCTGGATCTGGCCACGCAGGGGGCGCTCCCGGTCCGGGGCGATCCGGAAGTCCGCAAGCCGGGTGTTGACGGGGACCGTGACCTCACCGTCCGCCTTCATGCCCTGGTCATTGGTAAGGTCCGCCAGGACCTTCAGTTCCTCTCCGGCGAGGCTTGCGCGGAAGCGTCCGTCCAGCCCGAGGGCGGCTTCGCTGTCCTGGGAGCGGACATCCGTAAGCCGGCCAGAGCCCGAGCCGACAAGCCGGGCGCCCACGCCTTCGATCAGGAACTCCGCGTCAAGGGTCCCGGCCAGGTCCGGATTCAGGAAGCTGGCCGGCAGGTCGTCCATCCGACCGGCAACCCGGGCCGAATCGCGGGCCATTGCAAGATCGAGGGCGGCGGTCCCGCCCCGGTCCAGCCCGAGGCGCAGCCGGGCCCGGCGCGTGGGGCCGTCCAGTTCCAGAAGGGCGGTCTCGGTGGTCCTCAGCCGCCGGCCGGCCGCCTCGCCGGCGCCATCGAAGGCCACCTTCCAGCCCCGGGCCACCTGGCTGGCGACCCCGTCGCCCTCCAGGCTCCAGTCCCCCCCCTGGGTCTGACCCCGGGCGCGGATGTCGAAGGGCAGGCGCTCGAGGGGCCCCACGGCCTTGAGCCTGGCCTCCGTCACCGAGAGTGTCTCGCCCGGCGCCAGGGCGTTGCGCGCCGACAGGTTGGCGTCGAGCCAAAGGCCCTGGCCGCGCCGGTCCTCCAGGCGGACCGTTCCGGTGACCGTTCCCTCCGCCAGGAAGGCGCCGCGGGCAACATCCAGGGACAGGTCCGCCCGGGAGGCGCCGCCGCCGGCCAGCGAGGCGTCACCCCGAACCTGGAGCCCCCCTGCATCGACACGGATCTCGCTGAGGTTCACCGCGCCGCTGGGGAAGGCGAACCGGGCCCCGGCCGACGCCGGTCCGTAGGGGCTGGCCGCCCGCAACTCGGCGCCGCCGCCCGCCCGGGACCAGTCCAGCGACAGA
>CAIMLY010000070.1 GCA_903842425.1 uncultured Alphaproteobacteria bacterium
GAAGGACAGCGAGATGGCCAGGCCTCCCAGCCAGCCGGGCAGGCCCAGCACCTGATTGTAGTAGAGGAGGGCGTAGGAGCCGAGGGAGAAGAGGGCGATCGTCTCCGCCGCGCTTCCGATGCCGAAGAAGAGCTTGGTGCGCAGACGAAGCGGCGTCGGCTCCGCACCCGATGGACGCGGCTCGGCGACAGACATGCGACTTCCTCCCGGCCACTCCTTTTGAACGGAGGGTATGAGGGAGTGGGTGGGAAGACCGCCGATCCGTCAAGCCATTCCCTGCAGCGGACGCCGGGCCTGACTCTTTGGTCCGCCTTGCCCCGCCCTAGACCGTCCTGAGGGCCGAGGCGGGCCGGGCGGACAGGATGGGCAAGGCGCCGGCCAGGCTGAGGACCAGGGTCACCGCCAGCCCTGCGCCCAGGGTCGCCAGGACACGCCCCCAGTCTGGCGCCCAGGTGAACTCGAAGACCTGGACGATGATCCACCAGGCGCTTCCGAGGCCGATCGCCAGGGCGACGATGCCCAGGAGCAGTCCGAGCAGGCCGTACTCCAGGGCCTGGACCCACAGGAGCTGCCCGCGGGTGGCCCCCAGGGTCTTCAGCACCACGGCGTCGTAGGTCCGCGACTGGCGCGCGGCCGCGACTGCGCCGGTCAGCACCGCCATGCCGGCCAGAAGGGTCACCGAGGCCGCCGCCAGGACCGCCAGGGCCATCTGGTCCAGCAGGGTCCTCGCCTGCCCAAGCACCTCCCGCACCGAGATCACCGAAGCCCCGGGGAAGGCGGCCAGGATGGCCCGCGCCGAGGCGGTCTCCCGGTCTGGCGGCAGGCTGATGGCGCCGGCCAGGGTGTGCGGTGCGCCGGTCAGGGTGCTCGGCGGGAAAACCATCAGGTAGTTGAAGCCCATCGTGTCCCAGTCGATCTTTCGAAGGGAGGCGATGCGGGCCGGGATCTCACGCCCCAGGATGCTGACGGTCAGGGTGTCGCCGACCTTTAGGGAGAGGGCTTCGGCGACTTCGTCGTCCAGAGAGACAAGGGGGGGACCCGCATAGTTGCTGGGCCACCACTCTCCGGCGGTGATCCGGCTTCCCTCGGGCAGGTCGGCGGCGTAGGTGACGCCCCGCTCGCCCCGCAGCACCCAGGCCTCGCGGGGAATGACCTTGAGATCGCGGACCCGCTGGTCGCCATAGGCGGTGATCATGCCGCGGAGGGCGGGAACCAGGTCCACCTGTGCGCCCGGAGCGGCGTCCGTCACGGCCTTGCGGAAGGTCTCGGCCCCGCCGGACGGCACGTCGAGGACGAACTGGGCCGGCGCCCGGGCGGGAACCGACCGGGCGATCTCGGCGTCGAGGCTGGTCTGGATCGCGGCGATCAGGACGAAAAGGGTCAGGGACAGGCCCATGGCGATGACCAGGGCGGGGGTCTGGGCGCCGGGTCGGTGCAGGTTGGAGATGGCCAGCCGGAGGAGGGGGGAGGCGGGTCGGGGCAGGTGTCGGGCCAGGGTCTTCACGGCAAGGCCCACGCCCAGCAGGAACAGCAGAACCCCGCCTGCAGCGGCGAGGACCCCGGCCGAGAAGAGCGGCCGGTCGGCCGTTCCAAGGGCCAGGCCCACCGACAGGAGGACCGCGAGGCCCACCACGGCCAGGTCCCGGCGCGCAGGCCTGCCTGCAGGCTCCAGCGCCGCCCTCCAGATGGCGGCCGGCGGGGTCGAGCCGGCCCGGGCGAGAGGCAGCCAGGTGAAGATGAAGGCGATCAGCAGGCCCTGGGCCGCGGCGAGGAGCAGGGGGGGCGGATGCAGGGAGAACTCGGGCCTGACGGGCAGTCTGTCGCCGATCAGGGACAGGATGGCCGAGGGCGCGACGGCGCCGGCGGCCAGGCCGGCCAGGATGGCGGCGACCGCCACGACCCCCACCTGCAGGAGGTAGATCCCGGCGATGTCCCGGCCTGAGGCGCCCAGCACCTTGAGGGTGGCGATGGAGCCGCGGCGGGCCGACAGGTAGCCCGAGACGCCGTTGCTCACCCCGATGCCGGCGATCACCAGGGCGGCCAGGCCGATCAGGCCGAGGAACTGGCCCATGCGCTCGAAGAACCGGCTGGCCCCCGGGGCGGCGCGGCCATGGTCGCGCACCTGCCAGCCCGCCTCGCCATGCTCGCGCTTCAGGGACTCCGCCAGCCGGTCCGGCCGTCCGGCCTGGTCTTCGGGAAGCTTCACCCGGTACTTCGACTGGAACAGGCTTCCCGGCTGGATCAGGCCTGTCGCGGCGAGGTCCTCCAGCCGGATGAGGGCGGCGGGTCCCAGGCTGAAGCCTTCGCCCACCCGGTCCGGCTCGTTGTCCAGCACGCCGGCGACCCGGAATTCGGCGCGGCCGAATCCGACGACCGCCCCAGGTCCGACACCGAGCCGCTCGGCCAGCCCCTTTTCCACCAGAGCCTCGCCCGGTCCAGGCCGCGGCGCGGGACGCACGCCCGACGGGGTCTGGACGGTGAGGCTCCCATAGAGGGGATAGATGTCGTCCACGCCCTTGAGCTCTGCGAGCATGGGCGGGCCGGACCCGCCCCGCGCCATGGCCCGCAGCCGGACGGTCTCGCTGACCCGTCCGAGGTCGGCCATCACCCGCTTCTCGGTCTCGGTGGCGTATCTCTGGGTGAGGGCGATCTCGATGTCGCCGCCCAGCAGTTCCCGGCCCCTCCGTGTCAGCTCTCCCGTGATGGCGGCGGTCAGGCTGCCGATCGCCGCGAGGGCGGCGACGCCAAGGAACAGGCAGAGGAAGAGCAGGCGCAGGCCGCGGAAGCTGGCGGACAGGTCCCGCCGGGCGATCCGCCAGAGGGTGGGCAGGGCGACGGGGGTCATGACAGCCGGTCGGAGACGATCCGGCCGTCCGCCATCTCGACGATCCGGTCGCAGCGGGCGGCGAGGCCCGGATCGTGGGTGATCATCACAAGGGTCGCCCCGGCCGCCGCCCGGCGCTCGAAGAGGAGGTCCGCCACTCGGCGCGAGGTCGCCCCGTCCAGGTTGCCTGTCGGTTCATCTGCGAAAATCAGGCCCGGGCGCGGGGCCATGGCCCGGGCAATGGCCACCCTCTGCTGCTCCCCGCCCGACAACTGCGTCGGGTAGTGATCCAGTCGGTCCGCCAGGCCCACGGCGGTCAGCTCCGCCGCGGCCCGCTCCCGCGCGTCCTCCACGCCGCCCAGCTCCAGGGGGGTCGCCACGTTTTCAAGGGCGGTCATGGTCGGCAGGAGGTGGAAGGCCTGCAGGATGATGCCGATCCGGCCCCGCCGCGCCCGGGCGAGGGAATCCTCGTCGAGGGGCCCGAAGTCCTCGCCATTGATCCGCACCTCGCCGGAGGTGGCGCGCTCCAGCCCCGACAGGACCGCCATCAGCGAGGACTTGCCCGACCCGGAGGGCCCCAGGACCGCCAGGCTCTGTCCCCGGGGGGCGTCCAGGTCAACGCCCTTGAGGATGTCGGTGTTTCCAAGCGAGAGTGTGACCCCACGCGCGCGGATCATCAGGTCGGTGTCGGCGTCGCTGCGGGTCATGAGTGGAGGCGTCCGGTGCGGTCAGGATCGTGGCTATATGTGATTGTTGCGGGGCTTTGCCAATTCGTCCTGGCGTGTTCCCCCGCGGCCGAGGCCCCCCGGACACAGCCGGCGGCTGCAGTGGAGTCTGCCTTCGTCGGTCCTGTGGTGGTCGCCTTCGGCGACAGCCTGTTCGCAGGCTACGGGCTTGAACCGTCGCAGGGATTTGCGCCGGCCCTGGAGCGGGCCCTCGCCACCCGGGGCGTCCAGGCCAGGGTGGTCAACGCCGGCGTCTCGGGGGACACCACCGCCGCGGGCCTGGCCCGCCTGGGTTTCACCCTCGACGGCCTGCCTCGCAAGCCGGACCTGGTGATCGTCGGCCTGGGCGCCAATGACATGCTGAGGGGCCTCAGCCCGGCCCAGACCCGGGCCAACCTCGAAGCCATCCTGGCGGAACTGAAGCGGCGGGGGATCCCCGCAGCCCTCACCACCATGATGGCGGCGCCCAACCTCGGCGAGGACTATGCCCGGGCGTTCAACCCGATCTACGCCGACCTCGCCCGGTCGACGGGCGCCCGGCTCTATCCCTTCTTCCTCGACGGGGTGGCGGGGCAGCCGGAAAAGCTCCTTCCGGATGGCATGCACCCCAATGCCCGTGGGATCGAGGAGATCGCCACCCGCCTGTCGCCAGACGTCGCAGGTGACCTGCCGAAGACCTGAGGCGCCGGGGCGGACCGCAGTCCGCCCCAGCCCGATCACTTCGCCGCCGGCGGGGCGGCGATGACCTCGACCGGGAGGCCCAGCTTGTCCAGCTGTGGCTTGACCACCGCCGCGTCGCCGACGACCACGAAGGTCAGCCGGGAAGGATTGACGGCCATTCGCACGGCCGCATCCATGTCCGCCGCCGTCATGGCGCCATAGCGCTCGGGGAGGCGCTCGTACCAGTCATCTGCGCGCTTGAACTCGGTCAGGGTCGAAAGCCCGTTGAGCACGGCGGCGCTCCGCTCGAACTGGCCGGGCAGCTCCCGGGTCGCGCCTTCGACGGTCAGTCCGCGTTCTTCAGGGGTCGTGCCCCGGGACGAGGTGAAGTCACGGGTTTCCTTGAGGATCTCGGTGATGGACTCCGCGGTGCGGTCGGCCTGGACCGGCGCCGTGACCCGGAAGGCCACCCGCTCCACGGTCTCGGGGACCCCGGACCGGACCCCGTAGGACCACCCCTTCGTCTCCCGCAGGTTCATGTTCAGGCGGGACAGGAAACCCCCGCCCAGGACCTCGTTGCCCGCCTGCAGGGCCAGGAGGTCGTCGCCGCCCCGCGCCTCCAGCACCTGGCCGGCCGTGATCACCGACTGGGGGGACTTGGGTCGGTCGATGAGGACGATCCTGTTGCCCGCGGTCGACGGCGGGACCGGGAAGACCTTGGCCCCCCGGGCGGCGCCGGCTTCGGGCTTCCAGTCGCCGATGGCCGCATTCAGGAGGGGGAGGATCTCGGCGAGGGGCCGGTCGGAGACGATGACCAGCCGGCCATTGTCGGGCCGGATCCAGCGATCGTGCAGCGACTTCAGGTCCGTGGGCCCGAGCCTGCCGACCACGGCCGCGTCCCCGGCGCCCCCGGCGCGAACGCTGTAGGGATGGCCGGGACCGTAGAGGCGGCGGGACAGCTCCGCTGCGCCGATGGCCGAGGGATTGTTGGCCTCGGCCGCGATCCGGGCCAGCTGCTGGCCACGGAGCCGCTCGACCACGGCGGGCTCGAAGGTCGGTCGCCGGAGGACATCGGCGAACAGGGCGAGGGAGGGGGCGAGGTTCGGGGTCAGGGCGTCAAGCACCACGTTCGACCGGTCGGATCCGGCCATGCCGCCGACGCTGGCGCCGAGGAGTTCGGTGCGTTCGGCGATCTCACGGCTGGTCAGCCCGCCCGCGCCTTCGGTCAGGGCCCTCAGCATCATGGACTGCGCGCCGAAGTCCTTTGCGCCGTCGGCCGCCGTCCCGGCGTCGAAGCTCGCGGCGACCAGGGTCCGGGGCTCGGTGGCCCGGCGGGCGTAGACCACCGGCATGCCGTTCGACAGGGTCGCCCGCTCGATGTCCGGGAAGTCCAGGGCCGGGACCTTTCCGGCGCCCGGCAGGGCGGAGTCGGCCCGGGGACCGCGGGGCGCAGTGGCCGCCCCGGTCCGGTCGATCGTGGCGCCCTTCGCTGCGGGGTCGCCGCCCATGGGGCCGCCGTCCAGGTCCCGTTCACCGGGGTCGACCCGAAGGGAGAGGGCCGGCCGGTTGAGCCAGGCGCCCAGGGCGGACTGGACGCCGGACGGGGTCAGGGCCGCCCAGGCGTCCAGGCGCTTGCGGTACAGGTCGGGGTCATTGGCATAGAGCTCCCCCTCCGCGAGCGTCACCGCCTTGCCGCCGAAGCCACCGACGGCCTCGGTCTGGCGGATCGTCCGGGCGATCTCCACCCGGCGGGCGCGGTCAAGTTCCTCCACGGTCGGGCCCGAGCGGACCAGGCTGGCGATGACCTCGTCCATCCGCTTCGCCACCAGGTCCGGGGAGACGCCGGGGCGGACGTCCGCCGCCAGGGTGAGAACCCCGACGGACTGGAACACCCCATAGTCCGCCGAGACCGAGACGGCGATCTTCTCGTCCCGCACCAGTGCGTTGTCGAGGCGCGAGGAGGACAGGCCGCCGAGGACGCTGACCCCGGCCTCCAGGGCGACGGAGGACAGGTCGTTCAGCCCTGGCGTCGACCAGCTGCGGTAGATGCGTGTCGTCGCCACCCGGTCCTTGAGGACAAGGCTGACCGGCGCCTTGAGGGTCACGGGCCCATCCGAGACCGGCGCGACCCGGGGACCGCGCGGGATGGCCCCGAAGTACTTCTCGACCAGGACCCGAGCCGTCCTGGCGTCGATGTCGCCGGCCAGGACCAGGACGGCGTTGTTCGGCCCGTAGTTGTCGGTGAACCAGCGCTTCACATCATCCAGGGACGCCGCGTCGAGGTCCGCCATCGAGCCGATGGTGCTGTGGCGGTAGCCGTGGCCCGGCGGGAAGAGGTTGTCGTTGATGACGTAGTCCACGATGCCGAAGGGCTGGTTGTCGCCCTGCCGCTTCTCGTTCTGGACCACGCCCCTCTGGTTATCGAGCTTCTCCTGGGTCACGGCGCCCAGGAGGTGGCCCATGCGGTCGCTTTCGAGGAACAGGGCCCGGTCCAGGGCGCCCGTCGGGACGGTCTGGAAGTAGTTCGTCCGGTCGAACCAGGTGGTGCCGTTGAAGTCGGTGGCGCCGACCTCCTGGAGCGGCTTGAAGAAGTCGCCCGGGGCGTTCTCCGAGCCGTTGAACATGAGGTGCTCGAAGAGGTGCGCGAATCCCGTCCGGCCGGCAGGCTCGTGCTTGGAGCCGACGCCGTACCAGATGGAGACCGCGACCACGGGCGCCTTGCGGTCCGTATGCACCAGGACCCGCAGGCCGTTGGGCAGGGTGAAGCGTTCGTAGGGGATGGCGACGAGGCGGGCCAGGTCCGCCGCAGACGCCGGCTTGGCCGCAGCCGCCGCCGGCGTCGGGGCGGGCGCAGCCAGCGCCTGGGGCGAGGACAGGGCGACGATGAGGGCGAGGCTCGCGCCCGAAAGAAGCCTTCCGGCAAGGGTCATGGAAACTCCGGGGATGGATTGCGGCGCACTGGCGCCAACATGTCTTTCCGCAGGAATTAAGGTGATCCTTGGCCAAGGCAAGGCCCTTCCATCGCCTGGTGGTCCCGGCGCCCGGAGAAGACCACTGGACCTCGCCGGCAGTCCGTCCATTATCCGGGGAAAGATCAGACCGCCTCGGGGAGACTGGACATGGCTGACGGGACGACGGTGCGGGCGCCGGTGACGGACGCCCAGGTGGATGTGGCGGTGGTCGGGGCCGGCTTCGGGGGTCTCTACATGGTCCACAGGGCGCGCGAGGCCGGGCTGTCCGTCCAGGGCTTCGAGGCCGGGGGCGGGGTGGGCGGCACCTGGTACTGGAACCGGTACCCTGGCGCCCGCTGCGACATTCCCAGCCTCTTCTACTCGTTCACCTGGTCCGAGGACCTCGCCCGGGAATGGCGGTGGAGTGAGAAATACGCCCCCCAGCCCGAGATCCTGAAGTACGCCGAACACATCGCCGACCGCTTCGACCTGCGCCCGGCCTTTCTCTTCGGGACGCGCGTCGAGAGCGCCGTCTTCGATGAGGCCACGGGTCGCTGGACCGTCAGGACCAACCGCGGCGACGAAGTCTCGGCCCGCTGGGTCGTGATGGCGACCGGTTGCCTCTCCGTCCCCAAGGCCCCGGACATTCCGGGCGCCGAGAGCTTCAGGGGCGAAACCCACCTGACCGGCCTGTGGCCGCACGAAGGCGTCGACTTCACCGGCAAGCGCGTGGCGGTGATCGGCACGGGCTCCTCGGCCATCCAGTCCATCCCCCTGATCGCGCGGCAGGCGGCGCAGGTCACGGTTTACCAGCGCACACCGAATTTCTCCCTGCCGGCCCTCAACGCACCCCTCGCCGACGCCGAGGTCGAGGGCTACCTGGAGGGCTTCACCGCCTACCGGGACATGCTCCGGAGCGGCCAGTCCATCTTCCCGGCCCCGCCGCCGGACTACCGTGTGCAGGGAGAGGAACTCGAGGCGCTGAAGGCCGGGCTCTGGAACGGCATGGGCCTGATGTCGCTGTTCGCCATCCCCAACCTCATGCGCATGCCGGACCTCAACGAGGAAGTCTGCGAGCACGTCCGGGACCAGGTCCGGCAGAGGGTCCGCGACCCGGAGGTCGCCGAGCGGCTCGTGCCCCGCGGCTACGCCATCGGCGCGAAGCGGCCCTGCGTGGACACCGACTACTATGATACCTTCAACCGCGACAACGTGCGCCTGGTGGACCTGCGCGAGACCCCCATCGAGACGATCACGGAGACGGGAATCCGGACCTCGGCGGGGGAGGCGGCGTTCGACGTCATCGTCTTCGCCACGGGCTTCGACGCCATGACCGGCGCCCTCCTGAAGATGGACATCCGCGGACGCGGCGACCGGACCCTGGGCGAGGCCTGGGCCGAAGGCCCGAAGACCTATCTTGGCCTGATGGTGGCGGGGTTCCCCAACCTCTTCACGGTGACTGGTCCCGGAAGCCCGTCCGTGCTGTCGAACATGATCTCGTCCATCGAGCAGCACATCGACTGGATCAGCGGCGCCATCGGCTGGGCGGACGGCCGCCAGGCCCGGACCCTGGAAGCCGACGCAGGGGCCCAGGAGGCGTGGGTCGCCCACGTCAATGAAGCGGCGGAGGGAAGCCTCTACCTGGACGCCGCCTCCTGGTACATGGGCGCGAATGTCCCCGGGAAGCCCCGGGTCTTCATGCCCTACATCGGCGAGGGCTACAAAGTGCGGATCGACCAGGTGGCGGCCCGGGACTACGAGGGCTTCCGAACGGAGTAAGGCGTCCGCCCGGCGGGCAAGGGGAGGAAGCATGAAGCGTCGGATCGCAGCCGCCCTGGCGGCGGCTGGCCTTTGCGCCGGAGCGGCCCAGGCCCAGGTGGCCCTGAAGGCCGATACGCCGAGCCTGTTGTTCTGGAGCCCGGAGCAGCAGGCGCAATGGTACCCGGCCATGGAGACGGTCTATGAGGTCCGGCCGATCGCCGCCGGCCCGCGGGTCCACGCCCTCAAGCTCTCGGAGACCCGGATCGATCCGGTCTTCACCCACGCTGGCCGCACCTGGACCGTGGACCAGTACATGGAGGCCTATCGGGTCTCCGGCCTGCTGGTGATCCGTGATGGCGAGGTCATGCTGGAGAAGTACGGACTGGGACGCCGGCCCTCCGACCGTTGGACCTCGTTCTCCGTCGCCAAGTCGGTCACCGCTACCCTGGTGGGCGCGGCGATCCAGGATGGGCGCATCAAGAGCCTCAATACCCCCGTCACCGATTTCCTGCCCGAGCTGAAGGGCTCCGCCTACGATGGGGTTTCCCTGCGACAGCTGCTGATGATGAGCTCGGGCGTACGCTGGAACGAGGACTATGCCGATCCGAACTCGGACGTCGCCAAGGGGCCCCTCGAAGGCCTGAAGCTTGCAGAGGGCAAGCCAGGCCTGAATCCAGTGGTGGCCTACATGCGCACCCTGCCGCGCGCCCACGCCCCCGGGACGGTATTCAACTACAATACCGGCGAGACCGACCTGGTGGGCATCCTGCTGGCGCGGGCGGTCGGCAAGGGGCTTGCGGAGTACGCCTCGGAGAAGATCTGGAAGCCCTACGGCATGGAGGCCGAGGGCGTCTGGGTGACCGACCCCGGCGGGCTGGAGCGCGGCGGCTGCTGCATGTCCATGACCCTCCGGGACTACGGCCGGATCGGCCAGTTCGTCCTTGATGGCGGCCAGGTCGACGGCCGGCCTGTCCTGCCGCCCGGGTGGGCGCGCGAGGCCACGACCAAGCAAATCGCGAATGGGCAGGCGGGATATGGCTATTTCTGGTGGATGCAGGCCAATGGCGCCTACCAGGCCTCGGGCATCTTCGGCCAGTCGATCACGACCTTCCGGGAGGATCGGGTGATCGTCGTCGTGAACTCGGCCTGGCCGAAGTCCGGCGGGCCTGACCTTCGTGACGGCCGGATCGCCCTGATCAACGCCCTGCGGGAAGCGGCGGTCACGCGTCCCTAGGCGGGCGCACCCTTCATCCAGGGCTCGAGGTAGCGGATGAAGGCTTCAGTCGCTTCGTCGACGAGCCCGTCCACCGCCCCGGCGGGCGCGCTCAGGAGCATGTCGAGGACGGCTGAGGCCACCTCGATCGCAACCCGGCTGACCAGCCGGGCCCGCGCTTCCGGGGCGCCGGACCGACGGACGATAAGTCCCGCCAGCACTTCGGCGTTCGCCAGGGTCTCGGCGACTTCCAGTCCCTGGACTTCCGGCGACAGGCGGATGGCCATGCGGATGGCCCTCTCTCCCGGCGTATCCAGTCGCCGGCGGGCCGCCAGCCGGATGCCCTCCGCGACTGCCGAGCGCCAGGGCCGGCCTCCATCGATCTGTGACACCAGGGCCTTCACCTCGGCGTGGAAGGCCGCACTCATCCGTTCGGAGATGGTGATGAAGATCGCCTGCTTGTTCGGGAAGTACTTGTAGAGCGAGGCGATGTTCACCCCCGCGCGGGCGGCGATCAGGTTGGTGTTGACCGGCTCGAAACCGACCTCAGCAGCGAGTTCGGTCGTCGCCGCCAGGATCCGCTCGAGGGTCTTTCGGCCCCGGGCGCTGGCGGGCTGGGCGCGGAGACGGACCGTCCCCGGACCCGTGGGACTGTCCGGAACATCCAGGGGCTTCGGCGCTTGCAGGGTTTCCATCGTCTCTTGCTACACAAGGGCCGGGGGCCACGCCAGCGCGACCGGCCGCCGCCTATTCCCGGCCTTGCATTTGCCTGCCTGACGGGGGACTTTGAGCGCAAGCCCTCCTGAGCGGGGCGATGGAGGAGGATGACAAGGTCATGGGCTGGAATTTCGGAGACATTCTCGACGCGGTGGGTCCCAACGTACCCCCGGAGGCGCCGGCCTTCATCCACGGCCAGCGGATGATCAACTGGGGCGACGCCGTCCGGACGACCAACAACATGGCCCGGGGCCTGATCGCCCGGGGCGCCCAGCCCGGCGACAAGATCGCCATCTACATGCGCAATCGCCCGGAATACCTCCTGGCCGTCGCTGCGGCCTGGAAGGCGCGCCTGACGCACGTGAACGTCAACTACCGCTACACGCCTGAGGAAGTCTGGTACATCTTCGATAATTCCGACGCCCAGACAGTGGTTTACGCCAGCGAGTTCAGGGACGCCGTGGCGGAGATCCGGCCGCGCCTGCCCAAGGTGAAGACCTGGGTCGAGGTCAGCGAGGACGGCCAGGTCGCCTCCTTCGCCGAGCGTTTCGAGGCCCTGGGCGAAGAGGGCAATGGCGGTCCGCTGGACATTGAACGATCTGGCGATGACCAGTTCTTCATCTACACCGGCGGCACCACCGGCATGCCCAAGGGCGTGATATGGACCCACCACGACA
>CAIMLY010000071.1 GCA_903842425.1 uncultured Alphaproteobacteria bacterium
GGCCACCACCCCGCGCGGACGGTCGCCCGAGGCGATCCGCGACAGGCGGTTGAAGGCGCCCCGGAACTTGAAGGCCCCCACCCTCTGCAGGGTCTCGGGCTTGATCAGCACCCTCAGGCCCAGCCTGTCGTTCAGGGCCGGGCTCTCGATCAGCGGCGTGACGACGGCATGGCCTTCCAGCCGCTTCGCCGCCGCCTCGATGTCGGCGAAGGCGATGGCGCTCACCGGGCGAACACCCTGGCGTCGTCGGCGAAGGCCTTGAACTCGAGGGCGTTGCCCGACGGGTCGAGGAAGAACAGGGTCGCCTGTTCGCCGGGCTGGCCCTGGAAGCGGACCTGGGGCGGGATGATGAAGCGGACCCCGGCCGCCTCGAGGCGGTCGGCGAGGGCCCGCCAGGAGGCAAGGTCCAGGATGACGCCGAAGTGCCGGACAGGCACGTCCTCGCCGTCCACGGGATTGGTCGCCAGGGCCTCCGTCGCCGGCGCCAGGTGGGCGACGATCTGGTGGCCGTGGAAGTCGAAGTCCACCCACTCGGGGCTCGACCGGCCTTCGGCGCAGCCCAGCAGGCCGCCATAGAAGGCGCGGGCCTCTTCGAGGTCGCGGACGGGGAAGGCAAGGTGGAAGCGCGGTCTGTCCATGCCCCCTGTCCTAGCGCCGTGCGGCCGGAGGCTCCAGACCGAAAACCCTTGACGCCGGCGCCGCCCGACTGTCTATCCCCCGGCGGACCGGAGGCCCGGCGCGACCTGCGCCGCTTCGGGCCGGGACATTGCAGAACCTCCCCCCGCCGAGCGCCTGTCGAAGGGCGGGGACGGAGTCGCCGGCAGGCGGCGGACGCATACCTGACAGGATCACATCATGGGCAACGTCACCGTCATCGGCGGCCAGTGGGGCGACGAGGGCAAGGGCAAGGTCATCGACTGGCTGGCCGACCGGGCCGACGTCGTCGTCCGTTTCCAGGGCGGCAACAACGCCGGGCACACCATCGTGGTGGGCGAGAAGACCTACAAGCTGTCCCTGCTGCCCTCCGGCGTGGTGCAGGGCAAGCTCAGCATCATCGGCAACGGCGTGGTGGTGGACCCCTGGTCCCTGATGGACGAGATCGGCCGCGCCCGGGCCCAGGGCCTCACCATCACCCCGGACGTCCTGGTCCTGGCGGACAACGCCACCGTCATACTGCCCCTGCACCGCGACCTCGACCAGGCCCGGGAGGCCCGGGCCGGCGCCGGCAAGATCGGCACCACGGGCCGGGGCATCGGCCCGGCCTACGAGGACAAGGTCGGCCGCCGGGCCATCCGCTTCGCCGACCTTTCTGACCGCGAGGCCCTGGAGACCAAGATCGAGCGGCTCCTGGCCCACCATGGCGCCCTGCGCGCCGGTCTCGGCCTGACCCCCGTCACCCCCGATGACATCCTCGCCCAGCTGGCCGGGATCACCCCCCAGGTCGCCCCCTTCGTGAAGCCGGCCTGGCGCATCCTCGGCGACCAGATCCGCGCCGGACGCCGGGTCCTGTTCGAGGGCGCCCAGGCGACCCTGCTGGACGTCGACCACGGCACCTATCCCTA
>CAIMLY010000072.1 GCA_903842425.1 uncultured Alphaproteobacteria bacterium
AATCTCGTCGTAGCAGCCGTCCCGGTCCAGGTCGGCAGCGTGCAGCGTCAGTCGACCGGAGGCGTAGCCGGGCATGGCCTTGAGGAAGGCGGTCCGGGTGGGATCGTTCACATCGCGCACGCAGGCCCGCACGCGATACCCCTGGTCCAGCAGCAGCCGGACGGTCCAGCCACCCAGGAATCCCGCCGCCCCGGTGACGGCCACGGTTCCGCGCTTTGGAATGGGCGCCATGTCTTCCTCCCCTGAGTTCTTTCGGGCGACAGGAAGGACCCTCGCGTCCCGGCTGTCAAATCAGGCCGGAGGCGCGGATTCCCAGGGCCAGGAGGACAAGGACGAAGGCCGACACAAGACCGAGGCCAACGCCGTCGACGGTTCCGAGACGCCCCTCGATCTCCGGGGGCGTCCGGAGCGCCCGTTCCCGCATGGCCAGGAACAGGGGGACTGTGAAGGCCATGGCCACGCTCCAGCCGATGAGGGGATAGAACCAGACCCACCTCATGCGACGGCGGCGGCCTTCGACCACCATCCAGATGGAAAGCGCCCAGCAGACGATGAGGATATCGAAGGCGATGGACCGGGCGCCCGGGTTCACGACCGTGTCCTTCAGGAAATCGACCAGACCTCCAGGGCCGGCGCCGGGTCCGAGATAGGCGAGGTTCTGGCTCCACGTGAGCGCGAGCCCGGCGACGGCAAGGACCAGGAAGACGGGGACGAGGAAACGCTGTTGCATGGGAAACTCCCGGGTCAGCGGACGTAGCTGGCGCCATTGATGTCGAGGACGGCGCCCGTCATGGAGGCAGGCGCCTCGAGGGCCAGGAAGGCGACGGCGGCGGCGACCTCCACCGGGTCGGCGACGCGGCCGAGGGGGATGTCGGCGAGAAGCTTGTCGCCGCCCCGGCTGGCCAGGTAGTCGTCCGCCATTCCCGTCATGGTGAAGCCGGGACAGACCGCAAAGGCGAGGACGCCGCGGGCCGCGAAACCCCTTGCGATGGACTTGGTCATGGCGACCATGCCGGCCTTGGAGGCGGCGTAGTGCCAGTGGGCGGGGGAGTCCCCCCGATAGGCCGCACGGCTCGCGACGTTGACGATCCGCCCTCCCCCGGGACGGTCGAGGAAGTGGCGCACGGCGAGGCGGGACAGGTCGGCGGCGGCCTTGAGGTTGATCTGGAGAGTCCGCGCCCAGGCCGCTTCCCAGTCCGCATCCGGCAGGTCGACCCCGGCCGCCTCGAAGACGCCGGCATTGTTGACCAGCACGTCGATCCGGCCGTCCAGGCGCTCCAGGGCCTGGTCCCAG
Organism: uncultured Alphaproteobacteria bacterium; assembly: GCA_903842425.1. Lineage (GTDB taxonomy): Bacteria > Pseudomonadota > Alphaproteobacteria > Caulobacterales > Caulobacteraceae > Phenylobacterium. The sequence goes on from CAIMLY010000072.1 coordinate 1,295, forward strand.
AGGCGGCCGCCGGCTCCCGGGGCCCCGAGGTCCTCGGCCAGGACATCCACCGCCGCCGTGCGGCCATGACCCGTGACCCGGGCGCCCCGGCCAGACAGGACCTCGGCGATCGCGGCGCCGATGCCCCGGGTGGAGCCGGTGACGAGGATGTTGGGACCGGAGGCGCTCATGCCTCCAGCCTAGACCCCGCCGGCGCGGGCGCCAAACGCGTTCAGGTCAGCGCGGCAGGCGCGAGGTTCCCATCAGGTGGGCGTCGACGGCATGGGCGCACTGGCGGCCCTCGCGGATCGCCCAGACCACCAGGGACTGGCCGCGCCGCATGTCGCCGCACGAGAAGATCCCCGGCGTCGAGGTCTGGTAGGACACGGTATCCGCCCGGACGGCGCCGCGGACGTCGAACTCGACGCCCGCCTGTTCCGTCAGCCCGGTCCTGTTGGGACCCACAAAGCCCATGGCGAGGAGAACGAGGTCGGCCTTGATCTGGAACTCGCTGCCGGCGACTTCCTGCATCTGCTGGCGGCCATCGGACCCGGTCACCCACTCCAGGCGGACGCACTCCAGGGCCTCAACCCGGCCGTTGGACCCGATGGCGCGCCTGGTGGCGACGGCGAACTCGCGATCGCAGCCTTCCTGGTGACTGGAGGAGGTGCGAAGGCGCAGGGGCCAGTCGGGCCAGGTCAGGGCCTTGTTCTCGCGCTCCGGCGGCTGGGGCATGATCTCCAGCTGGGTCACCGAGGCCGCGCCGTGCCGGTTGGAGGTGCCGATGCAGTCCGATCCGGTGTCGCCACCGCCGATCACCACGACATGCTTGCCGGTGGCCGAAATGGCTCCCGTCGGCGCGGCGCGCAGCTCGACGTCACCGGCGACGCGCTTGTTCTGCTGGGTCAGGAAGTCCATGGCGAAATGGACGCCGCCCAGTTCCCGGCCCTCGATCGACAGGTCGCGGGGCGCCTCGGCGCCGCCGGCCATGACCATCACCTCATAGTCGTCCATCAGCCGCTGGACGGAGACATTCACCCCGACCTCGAAGCTGGTCCGGAAGATGACGCCTTCGGCTTCCATCTGGGCGACCCGGCGGTCGATCAGGTGCTTCTCCATCTTGAAATCGGGAATGCCGTAGCGCAGCAGGCCGCCGATCCGGTCGCTCTTCTCGAACACCGTGACCGCATGGCCGGCCCGGGCCAGCTGCTGGGCGCAGGCCAGGCCCGCAGGCCCAGAACCGACGACAGCAACCCGCTTGCCGGTGCCCCGGGGCGCCATGTGCGGCGTGATCCAGCCCTCTTCCCATCCCCGGTCGATGATCTGGCACTCGATGGTCTTGATGGTGACCGGGGTGTCCTGGATGTTCAGGGTGCAGGAGGCCTCGCAGGGCGCGGGGCAGATTCGTCCTGTGAATTCCGGGAAGTTGTTGGTGGACAACAGGTTGTCCAGGGCGGCCTTCCACTGCTCGCGGTAGACGAGGTTGTTGAAGTCCGGGATCTGGTTGTTCACCGGGCAGCCGTTGTGACAGAACGGAATCCCGCAATCCATGCAGCGTGAGGCCTGGGCCACCAGATCCTGGGTCGGGAGCGGCTTCACGAACTCGCGGTAGTTTCGGAGCCGCTCCTGGGCGGGCTGGTAGTCGCGGTCGCGACGGGCGACTTCAAGAAATCCGGTCGGCTTTCCCATGTCTCGACTCCTTACTCTGCCGCGACCGCGGCGCCGGCCCGGCGGGCGGCGGCGAGGTCGGTGAGGGCCCGGCGGTAATCCCTGGGCATGACCTTCCAGAACTGGCCGAGGGAAGCGTCCCAGGTCTCGAGGATCCGGGCGGCCTGGCGCGAGCCCGTGTGCAGCAGGTGCCGCTCCACAAGGATGCGCAGTCGCTCGGCGTCGTGGGCCAGCATGTCGCCCATGCCGGAGTCGTCCACGGAGGGCGACCTCTGGCTGGGACGGCCCTCTTCGCCGCCGATGGCCGGATCGATGCGCTCCAGGTCGACCATGGCCGAATTGCACAGGAGCGGGAACGTCTGGGCAGGGTCGTAGACGTAGGCTACGCCCCCGGACATGCCCGCCGCGAAATTGCGGCCGGTATCGCCCAGGACCACGACCACGCCGCCGGTCATGTATTCGCAGCCGTGGTCACCCACGCCCTCGACCACCGCCACGGCGCCGGAGTTGCGCACCGCGAAGCGCTCGCCGCCGACTCCCTGGATGTAGGCCTCGCCGGCGATGGCGCCGTAAAGCACCGTGTTGCCAACGATGATGTTGGCGGTGGGATCGCGCTGGGACCCGGCCGGCTGGCGGACGATGACCCGGCCGCCGGAAAGACCCTTGCCGACATAGTCGTTGCCGTCGCCGGTCAGTTCCAGGGTCAGGCCCCGGGCCGTGAAGGCCCCGAAGCTCTGCCCGGCCTGGCCGGTGAAGGACAGGCTGATGGACCCGTCCGGCAGGCCGGCGTGCCCATGGCGGCGGGCGATTTCCCCCGACAGCATGGCGCCGACGGTCCGGTTGATGTTCCGCACCGGATAGGTTCCGCGCACCGGGCCGCGGCCGTCGAGGGCCCCGGCGCAGTCGGCGACCAGCTGCTGGTCCAGGGCCTTCTCCAACCCATGCTCCTGCCGGTCCTGGTTGTTGAGGACCGCGCGGTCGCGGGCGGCGCCGTCATGCAGGATGCGCGACAGGTCGACGCCGGCGGCCTTCCAGTGGTCGACGGCCGGCTGCATGTCGAGGCGATCCACACGGCCAACCATCTCGGAGACCGTGCGGAAGCCCAGCTCGGCCATGATCTGGCGGAGTTCCTCGGCGACAAAGAAGAAGTAGTTGATGACATGCTCGGGCTGGCCGGTGAAACGGGCCCGCAGGACCGGGTCCTGGGTGGCCACGCCCACCGGGCAGGTGTTCAGGTGGCACTTGCGCATCATGATGCAGCCGGAGGCGATCAGGGGCGCGGTGGCGAAGCCGAATTCATCGGCGCCCAGCAGGGCGGCGACGGCCACGTCCCGGCCCGTACGCAGGCCGCCGTCCGCCTGGACGGCGATCCGCGAGCGCAGGCCGTTGAGCAGCAGGGTCTGCTGGGTCTCGGCCAGGCCGATCTCCCAGGGCGATCCGGCGTGGGTGAGGGAGGTGAGAGGCGAGGCCCCCGTGCCACCCTCGTAGCCGGAGATGGTCACATGATCGGCCCGCGCCTTTGCGACGCCGGCGGCGACGGTCCCGACACCGACCTCCGACACCAGCTTCACCGAGATCCGGGCGCCCGGATTGACGTTCTTCAGGTCGTGGATGAGCTGGGCCAGGTCCTCGATGGAGTAGATGTCGTGGTGCGGCGGCGGGCTGATCAGGCCGACGCCGGGGGTCGAATGCCGGACCCGGGCGATGTTGGCGTCGACCTTGTGGCCCGGCAGCTGGCCGCCCTCGCCGGGCTTGGCGCCCTGGGCCATCTTGATCTGGATGTCGTCGGCGTTGACCAGGTACTCGGCGGTCACCCCAAAGCGCCCGGAGGCCACCTGCTTGATGGCCGAGCGCAGGGAGTCGCCGTTGGCGAGGGGCCTGAAGCGGTCCGCCTCCTCTCCGCCCTCGCCGGTGTTCGACTTGCCGCCGATCCGGTTCATGGCGATGGCCAGGTTGGTGTGCGCCTCGCGGCTGATCGACCCGAAGCTCATGGCCCCGGTGGCGAAGCGCTTGACGATCGCCGCGGCGGGCTCGACCTCGTCGAGGCTGAGCGGGGTCTCGGCATTGCGGAACCGCATCAGACCGCGAAGGGTCAGGTGGCGCTCAGCCTGGTCGTTGATGGACTGGGCGAAGGCCCGGTACTCGTCCGGCAGGTTGCCCCGTACGGCGTGCTGCAGCCGGGAGACCGACTCCGGAGTCCAGGCGTGGGTCTCGCCCCTCAGCCGGAAGGCATAGGCGCCGCCCACGTCGAGCATGTCGGCGTAGATCGGGGAGTCGCCGTAGGCGTCCCGGTGCCGGCGGACCGTTTCCTCGGCCACCTGGACCAGCCCGGCGCCCTCGATGGTGGTGGCGGTGCCGGTGAAGAAGGCCTCGATGAACTCGCTGGACAGGCCAACCGCGTCGAAGATCTGGGCGCCGCAATAGGACTGGTAGGTCGAGATGCCCATCTTGGACATGACCTTGAGAATGCCCTTGCCGACCGCCTTGATGTAGTTCTTGCGGACCTCATAGGCGGTCTCGGGCAGGGCGTTGCGGACCCGGATCTCCTCCAGCGTCTCGAAGGCCAGGTAGGGGTTCACCGCCTCGGCGCCATAGCCGGCCAGCACGCAGAAGTGGTGGACTTCGCGCGCCTCGCCGGTCTCGATCACCAGACCGGTCTGCATGCGCAGGCCCTGGCGGATCAGGTGGTGGTGCACCGCCGCCGTGGCCAGGGCCGCCGGGATCGGGATCCGGTCGCTGGAGGCCTCCCGGTCCGAGAGGATCAGGATGTTGCTGTCGGCCAGGACCTGGTCGGTCGCTTCGCGGCAGAGGCGCTGCACCGCGCCCTCAAGGCCCGCCGCCCCTTCCGAGGCCGGCCAGGTCGCGTCGAGGGTGGCGGTGCGGAAGGCGCCGTCCAGCAACTGGTGGATGGACCGGATCTTCGCCAGGTCCTCATTGGTGAGGATGGGCTGGGCGACTTCCAGGCGCTTGTGGGCGCCGGCCTGCCGGCCCAGCAGGTTCGGGCGCGGACCGATCATGGAGACCAGGCTCATGACCAGCTCCTCGCGGATCGGGTCGATCGGCGGGTTCGTCACCTGGGCGAAGTTCTGCTTGAAGTAGTCGTAGAGCAGCTTGGAGCGCTTCGAGAGCACGGCGATGGGGAAATCCGACCCCATGGATCCGACGGGGTCCTCGCCGCTCCGGGCCATGGGCTCCAGGAAGTGCGAGAGGTCTTCCTGCGTGTAACCGAAGGCCTGCTGGCGATCGAGCAGGCTGACCGGGTCGGCTGGCGGCGGCGGCTCGACGGGCGTGACCTCGGCCAGGTCCTCCAGCTTGAACTGGGTGCGCGACAGCCACTCCTCGTAGGGCTCGGCCTCGGCGAGGGTGCGTTTGATCTCCTCGTCCTCGATGATCCGGCCCTGCTCGAGGTCGATCAGCAGCATCTTGCCGGGCTGGAGCCGCCACTTGCGGACGATCCGTTCATCCGGAACCGG
>CAIMLY010000073.1 GCA_903842425.1 uncultured Alphaproteobacteria bacterium
ACGTCGCAGAGGGCGGCCATGTCGGGAGGCAGGCCCTGCTGCTCGTTGCCCAGCAGGATCAGGGTCGGGCGGCCATAGGCGGCCTCGGCGTGGGAGACGGTGGCGGACAGGAGGGTTCCCACCACCGAGCCCGGCCAGCGGGCCCGCCAGGCGGCGAACGCGTCCTCGCCCACGCAGACGATGGGCAGGGCGAAGATGGAGCCCATGGTGGCCCGGACGGCCTCCACGGAATAGGGGTCGCAGCACTCACCCACCAGGATGACCGCCCCGCAGCCAGCGGCGTCCGCGGTGCGGATCACCGTGCCCAGGTTGCCGGGATCGCGCACCCGGTGCAGCGCCACCCAACCCGTCGCAGCGTCCGGGTCCAGATGCTCCAGCCGGGCGAAGACCTGACGGAAGACGCCGATCACGGCCTGGGGATTGTCGCGCCGGGAAACCTTGGAGAGGATGTCCCGGGTGACCTCGATCACCTGCCCGCCGGCCTCCAGGGTCGCCTTTCGGACCCGCTCGAGCAGGGGGTGCCCCGCCGCTTCCGGGCCGTAGAGGAGAATCTCGGGAAGTCTTCCTAGTTCAACGGCTTCGATGATAAACTTAAGGCCCTCGGCAACGAACTGGCCGGTCTCTTCCCGGGCCTTGCGCTGGTGCAGGGCCCGGACCGCCTTGACCAGGGGATTGGTCAGCGAGGTGACCTGGCGGGACGGGGCGCTCATGCCGTCCAGCGGGCGTAGAAGCTCATGCCGATCTCGCGGCGCCGGGCGCTTTCCACCAGGACCAGTTCCCCCCAGGAGATGCTTCCGCCGCGTCCCTCGAGCCGGTCGGCCAGCAGTCCGGCGAGGGCGGCCCCTGAGATGCGCTCGGCATAGGCGTTCAGCAGGAGGAAGCGGGCGTCGGGGGACAGGAGGTCAGCGCACAGCTCGGCCAGGTCCGGAAGGTCGTCGAACAGACGCCAGACCTCGCCGTCCGGTCCCCGTCCATACTTGGGCGGGTCCAGGATGATGGCGTCGTACTTCACCCCGCGGCGGATCTCGCGCTGGACATAGCGGCGGGCGTCCTCGCAGATCCAGCGGATCGGGCGGTCCTCGAGCCCCGAGAGGGTGGCGTTCTCCCGCGCCCAGCCGATCGCCTTGCGCGAGGCGTCGACGTGCGTGACCTGGGCGCCGGCGGCCGCACAGACCAGGCTGGCGACGCCGGTGTACCCGAAGAGATTCAGGATGTTGAGCGGGCGTCCCGCCGAGCGCACCGCATGGTCCAGCCATTCCCAGTTGGCGGCCTGCTCGGGGAAGAAGGCGAGGTGGCGGAAGGGGGTGAAGCGGCCTCGGAAGCGCACGGCGCCCCAGCCGGAGACCCAGGGCTCGATGGGCGCCTCGCGGAACCGCCATCGGCCGCTGTCGTCTTCGTCTGCGGGATCAAAGACCGCGTCCGCCGTCCGCCAGGCGGCCTCGTCCAGGCCCGGTGACCAGAGGCACTGGGGCTCGGGACGGACGACGGTCCGGTGGCCGTAGCGTTCCAGCTTCCGCCCGCGGCCGGAGTCCACGAGGTCGTAGTCCGACCATCCGACCGTCCTCAGGAGGGTGGGCTCGGCGTCCACCGAGGGGCCCCTGCGGGTCCTGGCTGCGGTCATGTCACAGGCTCCCGGGAGGCAGGGGCGGGCGTGGGGGCGCGGGGGGTGTAGACGCCGCGGCGGAGATCGTCGGTGAGGGTTAGGGGGATGCTGCCGCCGCGCGCCCTGGCCCGGTAGACCGCCACGGCTTCCATGACCCGCATGACGTAGTTGCGGGTCTCGGAGAAGGGAATGCACTCGATGTAGTCGATCGGGTCGACGCTGGGCGAGCGGGGGTCGCCGCAGAAGCCCGCCCACTGGGTGGAGCGTCCGGGTCCGGCGTTGTAGCCCGCCACCGACATCACGTAGGAGCCTGAAAAGGTCGAGATCAGGCTTCCGAGGTAGCTCGATCCGAGGCGCATGTTGTAGTCCGGATCGTCCAGCATGGAGGATGCGTAGGACATCCCCATCCGGCGCGCCGTGGCGGCGGCCGTGGCGGGCATCAGCTGCATCATGCCCCGCGCCCCGACCCCTGATCGGACCAGGGGGTCAAAGCCGCTCTCCTGCCGGGTGATCGCCAGGACCAGGGCGGGTTCCGGGGCGTTGGCCACCTCGGGCGGCGTCCGCACGGGATAGCCCCGCTCCGGCAGGATGAAACCCCTCTGCGCTGCGGTGCGGACCACCTTCATGGAGGTGTCCTGCTCGCCGTAGCCCCGGACCAGGTCGACAAGCATGGCCTGGTCGGCGGTGCTGTCCAGGACGTCGTCGAGAGCAAGCACAAAGACCCGGAAAAGCTCCCGGTTGCCGGTCTCATAGAGGATCCTCGCCGCCCGGGTGGTGTCCTTAGCCTCGAAGCGGGCCCGTTCGCGCGGCCCGATCTGCGGGTCCTTGCCCAGCTCCAGCCGGGCGTAGCCGGCCCGCTCCGCGGCGAGTTGTCCGTAGAAGGTGGTCCGGTGGCGGGCCCCGGCCTGGTAGAAGACGTCGGCGGCGTCGATCCCGGCCAGGGCCTCGACGGCCCGTCCACGCCAGTAGAGCCCCCGGGCCAGGGTGATGGGCGAGGTCCCCACCCGGTCGATGTGCTTGAAGTGGGCCTCGGCCCGGGCCGGGTCCTTCAGCCGGGTCAGGGCGATCCACCCGGCGTAGAACTCAGCCTCCACGGCGTCGGCGCCGGCCTGCAGCCCGGTGTTCGCGGCGGCCTCGTAGGCCGCGCGGGAGTCGCCGTTGCGCAGGGCCGACAGGGTCAGTTGGTAGCGCTCGTCCCAGATCCGGGCGCCCATCTCGTCCGACCAGACCTCCCGTGGGAACCGCACCAGTTCGGCCCGCGCCAGCTGGTCCAGGCCTGCCCGGCGGTAGTGGGCGGCCTTCTCGTAAGCCAGGCCCGGCGCGCCTGCGACGGACGGGGGCAGGGCGTCGGCCAGGGCCAGGGCCGCGGGAGACTTCTGCCGGAAGGCGATGCGCGCCTGGGCCAGGGCCTGCTGGTCCGGCGGCAGGAGGGGAATGAGGTCCCGGGCCGCGGGCCCCTGTGCGCCGAAGAGCAGCATGTCGGCCCGGCGGACATGGTCGTCCTGGGTCAGGACATCGCCGAACCGGGCCATCATCGTCTTCTGGGGTTCGAGCTCGAAGGGCCGCCCGCGCCAGGTCCGCCGGATCAGGTCGGCGGCGGTCTTCGGGTCGCCCGAGGCGCGCAGGGCCGAGGCGAGGGCCATCACGCCCTCGGGGGTCGCGGGAGTCTCCTTTCCGAACCAGGCGATGACCTGGCGCGGGGCAAGTCCGGAGGTCCCGATCTGGCGCTCGGCCGCCAGCCGCCGCCGCGCCGGCCTCGGCCAGTCCGCCATGTCCCGCAGGGACCGGTCCATCTCCGCAAAGCCCAGACTGGGGCCGTTGAAGTCCATCAGCGCCCAAAGGCCGAGGCGGCGGACGACGGGATCCCCGATGCGGCCGAGGGCCTCGCGGGCCCCGTTGACGTCGCCCCTGCGCGACTCGTCCAGGACGACCTGGAGGACTTCGGCGTCGGCGTTTGAGATGTAGGCGGATCGCGGCGCCTCCGGGGCGGCCGGCGCGATGAGGGAACCTGCGATGGGCGCGGCAGGACCCTCAGGCGTCGGCTGCGGGACCGCGCCGGCCGGACAGGCCGCCAGGCCGACCACCAGGCCTGCGGTCAAGATCCCCTTCACCCTGAGCTCCAAGTCCCACACTCCGCCAGCGGCCAATCCGAAACCCCGACTCAATCGGTTGCGGCGGGGGGGCTGTCGGCCATAATGTCGGCCCATGCCTTCAGGTCGCAACCGGCGGCCGCGTTCTTACGGTATTCTGCATCCCATGTCCGATCCCTTGTTCAGGGGCGTCTTTCCGGCCCTCGTGACCCCGTTCCGGGACGGGGAGGTCGATGAGGCCGCCTTCATCCGCCTGGTCGAGCGCCAGATCGACGGCGGCGTGCACGGCCTCGTCCCCGTTGGAACCACCGGCGAGACGGCGACCCTGAGCCATGACGAACATCGCCGGGTCGTCGAGCTGGCCGTCCAGACGGCGGCGGGACGGGTTCCCGTGATCGCCGGCGCCGGCTCGAATTCCACCGCCGAGGCCATCGAGCTGGTCCGCCACGCCAAGCACGTCGGCGCCGATGCGGCCCTGGTCGTCACGCCCTATTACAACCGTCCCAGCCAGGAAGGGCTCTACGCCCACTACGCCGCCATCAACGAGGCCGTCCAGCTGCCGGTGCTGGTCTACAACGTCCCCGCCCGCACCAGCGTGGACATCTCGGACGCCACCCTGGCCCGGCTGAGCGCCCTGCCCAACATCGTCGGGGTCAAGGACGCCACGGGAGACCTCGTTCGCGCCACCCAGCAGCGCATCACCTGCGGTCCGGACTGGGTGATGCTCTCCGGCGACGACCCGACCGCCCTGGGGTACATGGCCCACGGCGGGCATGGCTGCATCTCGGTCTCGGCCAATGTCGCCCCGAAGCAGGTCGCGGCCTTCTACGACGCCGCCCTGTCCGGTGACTGGGAGACGGCCCGTAACTGGCAGGACGGGCTCCTGCGCCTGCACCGGGCCCTGTTCACCGACGCCTCGCCGGCGCCCACCAAGTACGCCCTGTCGCGCCTCGGCCTTTGCGGGGAAACCGCCCGCCTGCCCATCACCCCGGCCTCCGAGGCTTCGCGCCGCGAGGTGGACGCCGCCCTGGCCGAGGTCGGCGTCGCCTGACGCCCGCCATGACCAAGCTCATCGCCGAAAACCGCCGCGCGCGCTTCGACTACTTCCTGGAAGAGACCTTCGAGGCCGGCCTCGCCCTGACCGGGACCGAGGTGAAGTCCCTGCGCAACGGCCGGGCCAACATCGCCGAGTCCTACGCGGCGGTGGAGGGCCGGGACATCTACCTGATCAACGCGGACATCCCGCCCTACACCCAGGCCAACCGCTTCAACCACGAGCCCCGTCGGCACCGGAAGCTGCTGTTGCACCGCAAGCAGCTGGACAGCCTGATCGGCGCCGTTCAGCGCGAGGGGCGGACCCTGATCCCGACCAGGCTCTACTGGAACGACAAGGGCCTGGCCAAGCTGGAGCTGGCCCTGGCCAAGGGCAAGAAGCTGCACGACAAGCGCGAGACTTCGGCCGAACGGGACTGGCAGAGGGACAAGGCCCGCCTCCTGCGCGACAAGGGCTGATGGGGCCGGAGGAGATCGCCCAGCTCGAGCGCGCCACGGTCGCCAGCCTGGCGCCCCGACGGGTGGAGGAGCGATCCGGGTGGATCCTGGCTCTGGATTCCGCCCCCATGAGCCGGGCGCGGTCCGCCGCCCCGCTGTCGCACGATCCGCCGCCGGCCTTCCCGGTGTCCCTGATGACCAACCTTGCGAGGGCGTATGCCGAGGCCGGCCTGCCGGCCGCCTTCCGCGTGCCGGACCGACCGCAGTTTGACGCGGTGCGCCGTCGTCTCGAGGCGGCCGGTTTCACGCCCGGCGAGCCCACCAACGTCATGATGGCGGACGCCGCCCGGGTTGCGGGCTACAGCGGGCCCGGTGCGGCGCCCACACCGGTCCTTCTGGAGGCGCCGGACGCCGAGTGGTCGGCGGTCTTCTGCGGGCCGGGGTTCGATCCGGAGGAGGGCGCCCGCCGGGTGGCGCAGCTGGCCCGGTCGCCCGGCGCCCGCTTCGGGGCGGTCCGGGAGGCCGGCCGAACCCTCGCCGTGGGCGTGCTGAGCCGGGCCGGCGGCCTGGGCGGCGTCCACGGCATGCGGACCGCCGTCGAACACCGCGGACGCGGCTGCGCCGGGCGCCTTCTGGCCGCCTTCGGAGCCCAGGCCGCCGACTGGGGCCTGCCGCGCCTCTTTCTTCAGGTGGAGGTCGGCAATCCCGCCCAGAGCCTCTACGAGGCGGCGGGATTCCGGGACCTCTGGCGATATGTCTACTGGCGGAAGAGTCTTTCGCGATGAGCGGTAACGCTCTCCGGCCTCGGTAAGGGCTGTGCACGCCGCCGCCGTTTCTTGTCCCTGTTCCCTCAGGCGGATTTCGTCTAAATTTCAGTTTCGGAGAAGGCTCATGATCGAGACATCGAGTACGACGCGGCGGGGCGCGCTGATCCTGACGGCAGGTGCGATGGTCGCGGGGTGCGCCACGCGCCCGCCCGCGCCGCGGACCCAGCCCGCCGCCCTGACCCTGGAAGAGGCCTTCGTGGGGCGCACGGTGGGCGAGGGGGTGTTCAGCTTCCCCATTGCGCGCGTCAATCGCCGCTTCCGCGCTGACCTCGACGGGCGTCTGGAGGGCGACCGCCTGACCGTGGTGGAGGACTTCTTCTACGAGGATGGCGAGACGAACCGGCTGACCTGGGTGTTTGATCGCGCCGGGCCGGGCCGTTGGACCGGCAGGCGGGAAGATACCGTCGGCGTGGCGGCTGTGACGGAAGACAACGGGCTGATCCGGCTGGAGTATCTGGCCGATGTGAGTTCGCGCGGCAGCGTGACCCGTCTTGGCTTTCGGGATCTGATCTATCGGGCAGGCCCCGACGCGATCGTGAACGAGGCGGTTGTCTCCTGGAATGGACTGCCGCTGGGCTCGGTCCGCTTCGAGATCCGCCGGACCTGAGGACGTCTCGAGACGGCGAGCGCTCGGAACGCGTCGGCGGACTGTTGTGCGCGGGCGCCAAGGCGGTCTCGGTCGCCCCATGTGATCGGCTGCGGTGAGGGAGCATGAGCGTGATCGGACCGGTGGTGGTGACAGGCGCCTCGAGCGGCATCGGACGGGCCTGCGTCGAGCGGCTCGCACGGGCCGGCGTGCGGACCTTCCCGACCGTGCGCAAGGCAGCCGACCTCCTCGCCCTGACGGAGGCCTGCGGCCCTCTGGTCGAGCCCGTGCTGGCGGATGTGACGGACGCCGGGAGCCTGGCCCGCGCCGCGGCGGAGATCGAAGGCCGTCTTGCGGGGAGCCGCCTTGGGGCCCTGGTGAACAACGCCGGCGTCGCCTTGCCGGGCCCCGCCTTGAGCCAGCCCCTCGACGAGATCCAGCAGGTGATCGACACCAATCTGGTCGGCGCCATGCGGGCTGTGCAGGCCTTTGGGCCCCTGCTCGGCGCCGTTCCGGGCGCGACAGGCCCCAAGGGGCGGATCGTCAACATCTCCTCGGTGTCGGGCAAGTTCGGCTATCCGTTCACCGCCGCCTACGCCGCGTCCAAGCATGGCCTGGAAGGCTATTCCGAAAGCCTGCGTCGCGAACTCATGCTCACGGGCGTCGATGTGATCGTGGTCGGGCCCGGCGCGGTGAAGACGCCGATCTGGGGCAAGGGCGCCGCCGTCGACCGGTCACGCTACGCCGGCACGGGTTGGGCCGCTCCTCTCGCCCGGCTGGAGGAAAGCCTCGCGGCCATGGACGAGGAGGGCCTGGAGGCCTCCGCCGTCGCTGATGTGGTGCTGGAGGCGCTGACCGCAGCGCGTCCGAAGCCGCGCTATGCGCCCGTGCCGAAACCCCTTCTGAACTGGTGGCTGCCGCGACTGTTGCCGAAGCGCCTGGTCGACGGGGTGATCGCTGACCGGCTTGGCCTCAGGCCCGAGTCCTGAGCAGGCGATGAGCCTCAGAGCTTGAGGGTCATGAAGACGCTGAAGGGATCAGGGCCATAGCTGTCGAAGGGCCCGCAGGCCGTGAACCCCACGCTCTCGTACAGCGTGCGGGCCGGAATGAAGCCTTCAACCGAGCCGGTCTCAAGCCAGAGCACCGCAAGGCCCATGCCGCGGGCCTCCGAAAGGATGTGATCCAGGATGGCCCGGCCAACGCCCTGGCCGAGAAAGGCGTCCGCCACCCGCATGGACTTGATCTCGCCACTCTCCGCGTCGATCCGACGAAGCGCCC
>CAIMLY010000074.1 GCA_903842425.1 uncultured Alphaproteobacteria bacterium
CCACCCCGTTGATCGCCCCGATCACCGGCTTGCGGCAGGCGATCACCGCCCAAGCCGGGTTCTCCGACGGCTCGGTGGCGTTGGCGGCGCGCAGGCCGTTCGGGTCGCTGCCCAACTCCTTCAGGTCCAGCCCCGCGGTAAAGGCCCGCTCGCCGGCCCCGGTCAGGACGATCACCTTCACCGCCGGGTCGGCGTCGAGGCGCTTCAGCGTCTCATGCAGCTCGGCCCGCAGGGCGCGGCTCAGGGCGTTCATGGCGTCCGGTCGGTTCAGGGTGACCAGGGCGACCTGGTCCTTGATGTCCACGAGCAGCATGCGGTTCCTCCCGGCGACTTGGCGTTGGAGGGCAGAGGAGGGGACCGCCCCGGGGGAAGTCAAGCGGGGCCCCCGGCCCGGGCGACGGAATTCCCGTTCCCGCCGGTTGATACTTCCGGGGGCTCGATCCGGAGACCAAGACCGATGAACCGACGGCAACACCTGCTCGCCCTCGGCGCCGGCCTGTCAGGCCTGGCCGCCGCCCCAGGCGCAATCGCACGGTCGCCAGCGCTTCGGCCTGTAACCGGCCTTGAGTGGGTGACTGGCGCCGCAGCAGGGCCTGGCGTCTCCTTCCTCACCTTCTGGAGCGAGGCGCGGGAGGTCCAGGTCAGCTTCCATATGTACGTCCCGCCCGCCTACGCGGCCGATCCGGAGCGCCGGTTTCCCGTTGTCTACTGGCTCCACGGCTCAGGGGGCGGGGTTTCCGGCATCCCGGGACTCGCCGCTGAATTTGACCAAGCCATCCGGGACCGCAAGGTCCCGCCCTTCCTGGTGGTCTTCGTGAATGGCCTGTCCATGGGCATGTATGTCGACTGGTCGAACGGCAAGGCGCCCATGGAGACGATCATCGTCCACGAGCTGCGGCGCCGCATCGACGCCAAATGGCGCACCCTCGCGACGCGGGACGGCCGGCTCCTCGACGGGTTCAGCATGGGCGGATACGGCGCGGCCCGGTTCGGCTTCCTCTATCCAGAGCTCTTCCGCACCGTTTCCATGATGGGCGCCGGACCGATGCAGGAGTTTCTGACCTCTGTCCCTCCGGGCAGCAGCGTCCAGGCCAGGGACCTCCTGAACGACGTCTACGGCGGCTCCCAGGCGGGTTTCCAGGCCGTCAGCCCCCGCCGTTACGCCCGGGAGAACGCCGCCCGCCTCGCTGGCCAATCCCGCCTGCGTCTGGTCATCGGCGATCGCGACGAGACCTTCGGGAACAACCGGGACTTCCACGAGTACCTCCAGGGCCTCGGCATCCCCCACGACTGGATCGTCTTGCCCAGCGTGGGCCACGATCCAATGAAGGTGATCTCGGCCCTCGGCGACCGTCATTGGGCCCTCTACCGGGCGGCCTTTGGGTCCGTGGCCGGGTGAGGGCCGAGCTCGCCCCCAAACCGTTTGGGTTCCCCCCACAGATGGGCTAAGCCTCCGCCGCAAATTCCGCCGCAAACCGGGGCCTTCGCCATGACCGAGATCGTCGACATCCTCGCCCGCCAGATCCTCGACAGCCGGGGCAACCCGACGGTGGAGGTGGACGTGGTCCTGGAGGACGGGTCCCTCGGCCGGGCGGCCGTGCCCTCGGGCGCCTCCACCGGCGCGCATGAGGCCGTGGAGAAGCGCGACGGCGACAAGTCCCGCTATGGCGGCAAGGGCGTGCTGGCGGCGGTGGACGCGGTCAATGGCGAGATCTTTGACGCCCTGGCGGGCTTCGACGCCGCCGACCAGCGCCGGCTGGACATGCGGATGATCGAGCTGGACGGC
>CAIMLY010000075.1 GCA_903842425.1 uncultured Alphaproteobacteria bacterium
CAGCTTCGACGACATGGCCCGCCAGTCCGAACTCGACGAACTCCGCCGTGAGGTCGAGGCCATGCGCCAGTCGCAGGGCAATCTGCTGACGGCCGAGACCGCCGAGGTGAACCAGATCTTCAGCGAGATCGGGGACAGCCTGAAGGCCTCGGACGTCCAGTTCCATCCTCCCCTTGGCGGCGGGGCTCTTCCTGCGGAAGCGCCCGTCGAGGCGGTTGACGAAGCCGCTCCTCCACCGAAGCCCCGTCGCCGGCGGAAAGTGGCGGAGGCGTCCGAATGAGCGACGCCCACGAGCCCGAGGACGAGATCGAGGCGTCGCGTGCGCCCTTGCTGGATCATCTCGTCGAACTTCGCCAGCGCCTGATCCGGTCGCTGATCGCCGTGGCGCTGGCCTTTGTGGTCTGCTTCGCCTTCGCCGACGACATCTACCGAATCCTGCTGCGCCCCTATGAGGCCGCCGCCGGGATCCTCGCCGCCCAGAAGGCCGCCTCCACCACAAACGTCCAGGTCGGCTTCGTCGATGGCCTCCTTCAGGCGCTGCACCTGAAGCCGGCGCCGGCGAACGGCGGGGGCCCCTTTGACCTCCTGCTCGTGCTCATGGGACTCAAGGAACTGCCTCCGCTCCAGGGACAGGAGCTGAAGCTGATCTACACGGCGCCGCTCGAGTTCTTCTTCACCAAGCTCAAGCTGGCCGGGTTCGGCGCCGTGGTGCTGTCCTTCCCGGTCCTGGCCAGCCAGGTCTACGGCTTTGTCGCCCCGGGGCTCTACAAGCGCGAGCGCCGCGCCTTCCTGCCCTTCCTGGTCGCCTCGCCGGTGCTTTTCACCCTGGGCGCCGCCCTGGTGTATTTCTTCATCTTCCCCTTTGTCCTCTGGTTCTCCCTTTCGCAGCAGATCACGGGCGCCGGGGCGATCACGGTGGAGCTGCTGCCCAAGGTCTCGGATTACCTGACCTTGGTGACCACCCTCCTGATGGCCTTCGGGCTCTGCTTCCAGCTGCCGGTCGTCCTGACCCTCCTGGGCCTGGCGGGCATGGTCAGCGCGCAGGCCCTGCGCGAGTTCCGGCGCTATGCGATCGTCGCCATCTTCGTGGTCGCCGCGGTCGTCACCCCGCCGGATCCCATCAGCCAGCTGATGCTCGCCCTTCCGATCATCCTGCTCTACGAGGTCTCCATCTGGTGTGTCCGGATGATTGAGTTCCGGCGGGGTCGGACGCCCGACGACGAGGTGATCGCCTGATCCCGCCGTCGCGGATGGTTGGCGCCTCCGGCGACGCGGACTAGACAAGACGGCCTATCCTTGGGACCTCCCCGGCATGCATGACATCCGAGCGCTTCGCGACACTCCCGACCTGTTCGAAAAGGCCTGGGCGGCGAAGGGCCGGTCCGGCGCTGCGGCCCAGGCGCTGGCGCTGGACCAGCAGGTCCGTGCGTCCCGCACCGCGTCGGAAGCAGCGCAGGCGCGTCGCAACGACCTCTCCCGCCGGATCGGCCAGGCCAAGGCCGCCCGGGACGAGGCGGAGGCCGCCCGCCTTCTGGCGGAAGTCGAGGCCATAAAGGCCGAAGCCGCCGGGGACGCCGCCCGCGAGGCCGCGGCCGAACAGGCCCTGCGCGACCTCCTCGCCAGCCTTCCCAACCTGCCGGCTGTGGGCGTCCCCGAGGGCGAGGACGAGGCCGGCAATGTCGAAGTGCGGCGCTGGGGGGAGCCCTTCGCCATCCAGGCCCCGCGCAACCACGCCGACCTGGGCGAGGCCCTCGGCCTGATGGACTTCGAGGCGGCGGCGCGCATGAGCGGCGCCCGTTTCGTGGTGCTGAAGGGCCGACTGGCCCGTCTGGAGAGGGCCCTGGGCCAGTTCATGCTGGACATCCAGACCCTCGAGCATGGCTACACCGAGGTCTCGCCCCCCCTTCTTGTGCGTGACGCCGCAGCCTTCGGCACTGGCCAGTTGCCGAAGTTCTCGGAGGACCTCTTCAGGACCACCGACGACCGCTGGCTCATTCCCACCGCCGAGGTGTCCCTCACCAACCTCGTGCGAGAGCAGATCCTCGCCGCCGAGGCGCTGCCCCTGCGCCTGACGGCCCTGACCCCCTGCTTCCGCTCGGAGGCCGGCGCTTCGGGCCGCGACACGCGCGGCATGATCCGCCAGCACCAGTTCTACAAGGTGGAGCTGGTGTCGATCACCGAGCCGGACCAGTCCGACGCAGAGCATGAACGGATGGTCTCGTGCGCAGAGGCGGTCCTGAAGCGCCTCGAGCTTCCCTTCCGGACCATGCTGCTGTGCCGGGGCGACATGGGCTTCAGCGCCCGCCGGACCTACGACCTGGAGGTCTGGCTCCCGAGCGAGGGTCGTTACCGGGAGATCAGCTCCTGCTCGAACTGCGGCGACTTCCAGGCGCGCCGGATGGACGCGCGTGCGAAGTCCGCCGGCGAGAAGGGCACCCGCCATGTCCACACCCTGAACGGGTCGGGCCTGGCCGTGGGCCGGACCCTGGTCGCCATACTCGAGAACTACCAGGACGAGGGCGGCCGTATCGCCATTCCCCAGGTCCTGCAGCCCTACATGGGCGGCGTCACCCATATCGACGGGACCGCCTGACCCCGTGCGCATTCTCCTGACAAACGACGACGGCATCCATGCGGAGGGGCTGGTCTCGCTGGAGCGGATCGCCCGGATCCTCAGCGACGACATCTGGATCTGCGCCCCGGAGTACGAGCAGTCGGGCGCCAGCCGCTCACTGACCCTGGCCGAGCCCCTCAGGGTCCGGCGGCTCGACGAGCGCCGGTTCGCCACCACGGGCACGCCAACCGACTGCGTCATGCTGGCGGTCACCGAGCTCATGGGCGACCTCCGGCCGGACCTCGTGCTCTCGGGCGTGAACCGGGGAGCCAACCTCGCCGAGGACGTGACCATGTCCGGCACCGTAGCCGGCGCGATCGAGGGCATGGCCCTGGGAATCCCGGCAATCGCCCTGTCTCAGATGAGTTGGCCGACTCCCGGCGAGGAACCGGCGGACCAGCCGGTCTTCCTTCCCGCCGAACATTTCGGTCCCGGCATCGTCCGCCGGCTGGTCGAGATCGGCTGGCCCTCGGACGTGGTGATGAACGTGAACTTCCCGTCCCGCCCCCTGGCGCAGATCCGCGAGGTCGAGGTCACCCGCCAGACCTTCCGTGACCTGCACGTCCGCCAGGCGGTCCAGCGGACGGATCCGCGCGGGGAGACCTATTACTGGATGGGCTTCCGCAGGGAGCTTTCGGCCCCTGCCGAGGGCACCGACCTGAGGGCCATCTACGACGGCCGGATCTCCGTGACTCCCCTTCACATCGACCTGACCCACCAGGAGACCGTCCACCGCATGCGGTCGGTCCTGGGTGGCGCGCCGCCGAGGGCCTGAGGGTGGTGCGCCGTCCACAGACGCCGGCCGACCCCCGGCACGCCCGCCTGATGGACGGGTTGCGCGGGCAGGGGGTCTCGGACCCGGCGGTGCTGGCGGCCATCGCCACCACGCCCCGCGACCTCTTTACGCCAGACCTCTTCCAGGAGCGGGCCTTCGAGGACCAGGCCCTGCCCATCGCCTGTGGCCAGACGATCAGCCAGCCCTACATCGTCGGGCTCATGACCCAGGCCCTGCGGATCGAGAAGCGTTCGAGGGTGCTCGAGATCGGCACCGGTTCCGGGTACCAGACGACCATCCTGTCGAAGCTGGCGCGGCTGGTCTATTCGGTGGAGCGCTACCGGACGCTGATGGCGGCCGCGGAGGCCCGGTTCCAGCAACTTGGCCTGACCAACGTCATCACCCGCTTCGGGGACGGGGGCCAGGGCTGGCCGGAGCAGGCGCCGTTCGATCGCGTGATGGTCACCGCAGCGGCGCCAGAGGATCCGCGCGTCCTGCTGGCGCAACTCAAGCCAAACGGGGTATTGGTGGCCCCGGTGGGGCGGGGGCCGGTCCAGAACCTGAACCGCTATGTCGGGGACGGGGAGGGCGGCTTCACGGTGGAGACCCTGATGGAAGTCAGGTTCGTGCCCTTGCTGGATGGCGTGGCGAAGGACTCCTGAGCTCGCCAAATTGGTGACGATTTCTTGGGGCTGATGGTCGGGATCGCGGTGGCGGTCCGAATCACGGCGCCACACTGGGTGAACAGAGCCGGAGCGGCGATGAGCAGTTTTCTCAACCGGACCGTCCTGATGCTGGCGGCGTCCACGGCGCTGTCGGGCCTTGCGACCCCCGTCCTTGCCCGGCAGGCCCCTGCCGGCGACACGGCGCCGGTCCAGCTGGCCCTGCTTCAGGCGGCGGGGGACACCTACACCGTCCAGCGGGGCGACACCCTGTTCGGGATCAGCCGCAAGCTGGGCGTCTCGCCAGAGGCGATCGCCGAGGCCAATGAACTCGGGACGGGCGCCCGGATCGACGCCGGCATGAAGCTGCGCGTCCCGGGGACCCCGGAGGCCGCCGGACCGGCGCCCCGGGCCCTGGCTGCGGGCCGCGTCGTCACCGTGACCGGCGGGGCCTCGACCTACGTGGTCCGCAGCGGCGACACCGTCGATGAGATCGCTGATCGCCTGGGCATGTCGCGCAAGGCCTTCGCGGACCTCAACGGCCTCAAGCCGCCCTATGCCCTCAGTGTGGGCCGCAAGCTCAAGGGCCCGCCCGAGAGCCGCAAGGCCTATGTGGTGGCAGAGGGCGACAGCCTGGACGTCGTCGCCCGTCGGTTCTCCGTCACGCCCCGCGCCCTCGCCGCCGAGAACGGGGTCCGCACCACCGCCTCCCTGCGCGCAGGCCAGAAGCTCACCCTCCCGCAGGGTTACCGGGATCGTGGCCCGGTCCGCGCCGCGCCCAGGCCTCCCGCCGCACCGGCGCGGGTCCAGACGGAGGCGCCGGTCCGTGCGCCCACCCCTGAGGCGGATCGGCCGGAGGCGCCTGCGCCGTCCGCCAGTCGCGGGCCGGACACCGTCCGGGTGCTCGCCGGAGGGCGGGTGATCTCCGTCAAGGGCAAGCCTGAGGCCTATACGGTCCGCAAGGGCGACACGGTCGATGAGATTGCTGGTCGCATGGGCCTTTCCCGCAAGGAACTCGCCAGCCTGAACGGGCTGAAGTCGCCCTACGCCCTGCAGCCCGGGCAGGTGCTCAAGGGTCCCGCAGAGACCCAGCGCGCCTATGTCGCGGTGTCTGGCGACACCCTCTCCGTGGTCGCCCGGCGGTTCGGGGTGACCCCTCGCGCCCTCGCGGGTGCAAACGGACTTCGGTCCGGGGCCGCCATTCGCTCCGGCCAGCGCCTTGTCCTGCCTGACGGCGCCCGCGATCGCGGCCCGATCCGGGAAGTGGTCCGCGCCCCGGCGCCAGTCCCGCGCCCGGTTGCGCCCGCCCCGGAGCCTTTGGCGCCCGAGACGACGGCGTCCGAGACCGATGCGCCCCTTGAGGATCCTGCGGCCACGGGCGCTCCTGAGCTGCGGACCGAGCCTGGCCAGTCCGCTGCGCCCCGGCCCGTGGTCCCACCGCCGGCAGTCACCCCTTCCACGCCGTCGCCGCTCACCCCGGCCCCTCAGCCGCGGCCGGAGCCCCCCCGTTCCGCCCCGCCGCCGTCAGTACCCGTGACGCCTCCGCCGCGCTCGGTCCCGCCGCCGCCAAAGGTGATGCCGCCGCCGGCTCCGGCCCCCGTCCAGACCCGTCCGACGCCCCCGGCGCCGACCCCCAGGGCGACGCCGCCGGCCGTGCGTCCGCCCTCCGGCGGGTTCACGCCGCCGCCGACGGCCTCCACGACCCCCATCACGGACGCCCAGATCACCGCCCTCGGCAAGGGGCGCTTCCTGTGGCCGCTGCGAGGAGAGATTCTCTCGGACTTTGGTCCGAAGGGCACTGGCCAGAGGAATGACGGCGTCAACATCCGGGCCGCCCGCGGCGCGCCGGTCCGGGCCTCGGCCGCCGGGGAGGTGGTCTATGCCGGCGACCAGGTGCCGGGCTTCGGCAACCTGATCCTCATCAAGCATCCGGATGGCTGGGTCACCGCCTACGCCCATCTCTCGAACGTGGACGTCAAGATCCAGCAGAAGGTCCTTCAGGGCCAGCAGATCGGCGAGGCCGGCGACACCGGCGGGGTCTCCGAGACCCAGCTCCACTTCGAGATCCGGTACGCTCCGACCCCGACCGAGCGGGCCCGGCCGGTCGCCCCGACCCTGCTCCTGCCGCGCTGAGGCGGGTCAGAGGGGCAGGGCGAC
>CAIMLY010000076.1 GCA_903842425.1 uncultured Alphaproteobacteria bacterium
ATCGAACTCCAGAGGCACGGCCTGGCCAGCCAGGCTGCGGCGGAGCCGGGGCTGGTGGCCTACGCCTACGCCCACGACCTGCCCCTCGTGGCGACCAACGACGTCTATTTCCCGACGGCCGACCTCTACACGGCCCATGAGGCGCTTCTCTGCATCGCGGACGGCGCCTTCATCGGCCAGGAAGAGCGTCGGCGGGTCACGCCCGAGCACTGGTTTAAGCCAGCGGCCGACATGCACGCCCTGTTCGCGGACCTTCCCGAGGCCTGTGACAACACCATCGACATTGCCCGTCGCTGCGCCTTCATGGTCAGGAAGCGCGACCCCATCCTGCCGCGGTTTCCCACCGCGGAGGGCCGGTCGGAAGACGAGGAGCTGGCCAGCCAGGCCCGGGAGGGCCTGCGCGCGCGCCTGGCCCTGCATCCGCTGGCGGTCTCCCTCGAAGCCTACGAGGCCCGGCTGGACCAGGAGATCTCCGTCATCCAGAAGATGGGCTTCTCGGGCTACTTCCTGATCGTCTCCGACTTCATGAAGTGGGCCGTGTCGCAGGGTATTCCCGTCGGCCCGGGCCGGGGCTCCGGCGCAAGTTCGCTGGTGGCCTGGTCGCTGCTGATCACGGGCCTCGATCCCCTTCGCTACGGCCTGGTCTTCGAGCGCTTCCTCAACCCCGAGCGCGTCTCCATGCCCGACTTCGACATCGATTTCTGCCAGGAGCGGCGGGAAGAGGTGATCGCCTATGTCCAGCAGAGGTACGGGCGCGACCGGGTGGCGCAGATCATCACCTTCGGCACCCTCCAGGCCCGGGCCGTCCTGCGCGACGTCGGCCGGGTCCTGCAGATGCCCCTCGGCCAGGTGGACCGCCTGGCCAAGATGGTCCCGGCCAATCCGGCCAACCCCGTGACCCTGGCCCGGGCCATCGAGATCGAACCGCGCCTGCAGCAGGCGCGGGAAGACGACGAGTCCGTCGCCCGGCTCCTCGAGATCGCCCTGAGGCTGGAGGGGCTCTACCGGAACGCCTCCACCCACGCCGCCGGGGTGGTGATCGCCGACCGGCCGCTGACCGAGCTGTCACCCCTCTACCGGGACCCGCGCTCCGACCTGCCGGCGACCCAGTTCAACATGAAGTGGGTCGAGAGTGCGGGGCTGGTGAAGTTCGACTTCCTTGGCCTGAAGACCCTGACCGTGATCGACCGGGCGATGAAGCACCTGGCGCGCCGCGGGGCGGACTTCCCCCTCGAGGGCCTGGCCCTGGATGACGCGGCCACCTACGAGCTGATGGCCTCGGGCCAGACGGTCGGGGTGTTCCAGCTGGAAGGGCAGGGCATGCGCGACACCCTGCGCCAGCTGCGGCCCGGCTCCATCGAGGAGGTGACGGCGCTCATCTCGCTCTACCGCCCGGGCCCGATGGACTCGATCCCGGCCTATGTGGACACCAAGGCGGGCCGCAAGCCGCTGAACGTCTACCATCCCCTGCTCGAGCCGGTCCTGACCGAGACCTACGGCGTCATCGTCTACCAGGAGCAGGTGATGAACATCGCCCGCATCATGGCGGGCTATTCCCTGGGCGAGGCCGACCTCCTGCGGCGGGCCATGGGCAAGAAGAAGAAGGAGGAGATGGACCAGCAGCGGGCCCGCTTCCTCTCTGGCGCCGCCGAGCGCGGGGTGGACCCGGACCTGGCGGACACCCTCTTCGAGCTGATGGCCAAGTTCTCGGGCTACGGCTTCAACAAGGGCCACGCCGCACCCTACGCCCTGATCGGCTACCAGACCGCCTGGCTCAAGGCCAACGCTCCTGTGGAGTTCTTCGCGGCCTCCATGAGCCTTGATATCTCCAACACCGACAAGCTGGCGGTCTTCTACCAGGACGCCCGGCGCTTTGGCGTCACCGTCCGGCCGCCCGACGTGAACCGCTCAGGCGCCGATTTCGATGTCGGGGACGGCGAGGTGCTCTACGCCCTCGGCGGCATCCGGAACGTGGGTCTCCAGGCCATGGAGCACGTGGTCGAGGTCCGCGCCGCCGGCGGGCCCTTCCGGGACATCTTCGACTTCGTCGAGCGGGTCGACCCGCGCCAGGTCAACCGGCGGACCCTCGAGACCCTGGCCCGGGCGGGCGCCTTCGACAGCCTCGGCTGTGACCGGGCCCAGCTGGTGGAAGCCTCGGAGATGCTCGCCGGCTATGGCCACAGCGTCGCGGATGAGCGGGCCTCCTCCCAGGGGTCCCTGTTCGGCGGCGACCAGGTCGAGGCCCAGCGGCCCCGTCTTCCGCGGACCGAGACCTGGTCACCGACCCGACGCCTCGACGAGGAGCTGGCCGCGGTGGGCTTCTACCTGTCCGGCCACCCCCTGGAGGACCTCATGCCGGCCCTGCGGCGGCGGCGCACGGATCTTCTGACCGAGGTCATCCCCAAGGCCGAGGCTGGCGCCGAGGCCTTCCGCATGGCCGGCGTCGTGCGCCGGCGGCAGGAGCGCGCGTCCCAGGCCAGCGGGGACAAGTTCGCCTTCGTGACCCTTTCCGACCCGTCCGGGGAGTATGAAGTGCTCTTTCCGCCGGAATCCCTGCGCCGGTGCCGGGACCTGCTGGAGCCGGGCCGGGCGGTCTCCCTGAAGGTCAGGGCCAAGGCGAGGGATGGCGAGGTCCGGTTCTTCGGCGACGACGCCGAGTCGGTGGAGACCGCGATCGAGAACGCCGTCGCCGGTCTCCGGGTCCACGTGGCCCCCCGCAGCCTGGCCATCGACGCCCTCAAGGCCCGCCTGACCGCGGCCCCGCAGGGGCGGGGCGGGGAGATCGTCCTGGTGGCGCCCGTCGAGGGCGGCCGCGAGATCGAGCTGCGGCTTCCCGGCCGCTTCGACCTTGGCCCGGCGGTCCGCGGCGCCCTGAAGACCGCGCCCGGCGTGGTCTTCGTCGAGGACGTCTAGGGCGCTCCGTCTCCTGTCAGGACTTGCCTTTTCGGCCTTTAGCGCCTAAACGGCGCCCCATTCCACACGCAGGCGTTCGGTGGAGCCGGGGAGACATCCCGGCGGCGCCGTTCCGGTCCCCCGTCCGGGGGGTTTGTCTGCGGAGGTCAACCGGAAGAAGAGGATACTACGCCATGGCGCTTCCCGATTTCTCCATGCGTCAGCTGCTTGAGGCCGGCGCCCACTTCGGTCACCAGACTCATCGCTGGAACCCGAAGATGGACCGCTACATCTTTGGCAGCCGATCTAACATCCACATCATCGACCTCTCCCAGTCGATCCCCATGCTGCACCAGGCCCTGGTGAAGGTGCGCGAAGTCGCCGCCGGCGGCGGCCGCGTCCTGTTCGTCGGGACCAAGCGCCAGGCCTCCGACCCCATCGCCCAGGCCGCCCGTCGCTGCGCCCAGTACTACGTCAACCACCGCTGGCTTGGCGGCACCCTGACCAACTGGCGCACCGTCTCCGGCTCCATCAACCGGCTCCGTGAGCTGGAGGGGGTCCTGGAAGGCGGCGAAGGCAGCCGCACCAAGAAGGAGCTGCTCCAGCTGACCCGCGAGCGCGACAAGCTGGAATTGTCCCTGGGCGGCATCAAGGACATGGGCGGCATTCCCGACCTGATGTTCGTGATCGACACCAACAAGGAAGCCATCGCCATCCTGGAGGCCCGCAAGCTGGGC
>CAIMLY010000077.1 GCA_903842425.1 uncultured Alphaproteobacteria bacterium
GATCGGCAAGGGCATGTGGGCCGCGCCGGACATGATGAAGGACATGCTGGCCGCCAAGGTCGGGCATCCGAAGGCCGGAGCCAACACCGCCTGGGTGCCCTCGCCCACCGCCGCCACCCTGCATGCCCTTCACTACCACGAGGTCGATGTCCCGGCCCTCCAGGCCAGCCTGGCCGGCGGCCCGCGCACGGGCCTGGACGCCCTCCTGACGCCGCCCCTGGCCCGCTCGAACTGGAGCCCGGAGGAGGTTCAGCAGGAACTGGACAACAACGCCCAGGGCATCCTCGGCTATGTGGTCCGCTGGATCGACCAGGGCGTCGGCTGCTCCAAGGTGCCGGACATCCACGACGTGGGCCTGATGGAGGACCGCGCCACCCTGCGGATCTCCAGCCAGCACATCGCCAACTGGCTGCACCACGGGGTCTGCACCGAAGCCCAGGTCCGCGCGACCTTCGCCCGCATGGCGTCGGTGGTCGACGGCCAGAACGCCGGCGATGCAGCCTATTCGCCGATGGCCGGAAATCCGGACAGCGTGGCCTTCCAGGCGGCGCTGGAACTGGTCTTCGAGGGCCAGGTCCAGCCCAACGGCTACACCGAGCACGTCCTGACCCGCCGTCGCCGCGAGCGGAAGGCCCAGCTGGCGGGGTAGGACCCCGGGCGACCCGCTCGCGCGCCCTAACCCGTCAGGGCCCGGGTGTAGGTGGGCAGGTCGAAATAGTCCCTCCAGAGGGCGATCCTGCCCTCCCTCAGGTGAAAGACGCCGCAGCAGGGCAGTTCGATCCAGCGCTCGCCCACCCGGATGCAGTCGATGCGCTCGGCGATGACGAGGTCGCCATCGGCGACGAGGGAGAGGACCTCCCATCGGGTCTCGGCCCAGGGGCGGATGAAGCCGGCGATGAAGCCGCGGATCGTCTCCCGGCCCTGCACCGGGCCGGAGGGCATGTTGTGGTAGACGCCGTCCTCGGTGAACCAGCCGGCCAGTTCTTCGGGATCGAGGCGCGGCCAGGCGTCGATGAAGTCGCGGACGGCTTGGGCGGCGTCAGTCATGGCGGCCTCCTTGCAGGCGGGGAAGGGCTCAGCCGGCGGGCGGCCTGGGCAGGGCGGCGCAGTTGCCGGCGACCGGCCGCCCCGCAAGGACCGCCTCCACGAAGGCGGAGGATTCCTTCGTCGAGCCGTTGACGGCGCCGGAGTGGTCGAGGCCCGGATAGAGGTGGGACTGGATCGTGGTCCCGGCCCTGCAGGCGTCGGCGGCGAGGCTGAGCTGCATGCCCGGGGGCACGTCCCGGTCATTGGCGCCGGTTCCCATGAAGATCGGCGTCGGGATCTTCAGGGTCGGATAGCCCATCAGGGCGTAGGCGGGCAGCATGCGCTCGGCGGGGTCCGCGCGGTAGGTGCGATTGAAGGTCCAGCCTTCCTGCATGACCCCCCGGGCGAGGTCGCCGAAGCAGCCGGTCGCCGCCTTGCGGGCGAGGGGCAGGGCGGCGTCGGTGACATAGTCTTCCAGACGGAAGCCCGGGTCGATCTGTTCCAGCAGGCTGTGAATCAGGAAGTTGTAGCCCAGGGTCGGGTCGACGGCGTCCCGGGGCCGGGCGGCCTGCAGGGCGGCCTGGGCCTCGGGCGAGAAGTAGGGCGTGCCGGTGGCCACGGTCCCGCGGACATCGAGCTCAGGCGCGTAGGCCGGCGCATAGGCGGCCGTGGCGAAGGCTGCCCCGCCGCCCTGGGACTGGCCGATCAGGACCACCCGGCGCGAGACGGGGAAGCCGCCCTTCTGCACCGCCCGGACCGCATCCAGCAGGCTGTAGGCCGCCGGCCGGGTGGCGAGGTAGGGGTGGCCGCCAGCCACGCCCAGTCCCTGGTAGTCGCTGGCGATCACGGCGTAGCCGCGCGCCAGCCAGAAGGCGAGGTAGGTCTTGTCCCGCGGGCTGCGGCCCGCCCAGGAGGGGGCGCAGACGTCCGCCACGCCCACCGTGCCGTGGGCCCAGGCCAGGAGGGGCCAGCCGCCCCGGGGCGGCTTCCCCTTTGGCAGGAAGAGGTCGCCGGAGACGATCACCCGGTCCTTGCCGCCCATGCCGTCCGTGGAGGTGTAGAGGACCCGCGTCCCGGAGGCGGCGTTCTCCAGACCCAGCTTTTCCGGCAGGGGCTCCTGGCGGAGGAGACGGCCGGGTTTGCCCTTTACCTTGCCGCTCCAGGCATAGAAGTCCGACACCCCGCCGTCCCCCTGCAGGGAGGGGGCGGCGAAGGCGGCGGGCCCCGCCAGGGTGGCGGCGAGGGCGAGGACGGCGAGCAGGCGCATCAGGAACTCAGGGAAAAGGCCGGAACAGGGACGGATAAGGGGCTTCAGGCGAACGCCAGCCCCTCGAATGTCCCGGACTTCCGCCAGCCGTCGATGTAGCGGAAGAAGGCGCTGGCCCCGGCCGGGTAGCCGACATTGTACTTCGCGCCCGGCCCCAGGGCCTGGCCCTCGTTGTTGTAGTAGCCGGGGGTGCAGTCCGAGGAGCCCATCATCATCCGGCCGGGACCGGTGAGCAGCAGGGCGACCCAGGCGTCCTGGGCCTCCTGCGTGACCTCGACCCGGTTGGCGCCCCGCCGCTTGGCCTCGGCCACCACCGTGGCGATGGTGCGGCCGGAGTCGGTCAGGTTGTGGGGCACGTTGGAGATCAGGTTCGCCCCCTGCGTCGGCTGGACGAAGAAGGCGTTGGGAAAGCCCCGGACGTGCAGGCCGTGCAGGGAGCGCATGCCCTCGCTCCAGGCCTCGGACAGCTTCACGCCGCCCACGCCGGTGAGGTCGAAACCCGTCCGACGGGTATAGTCGGTGCCGACCTCGAAGCCCGAGGCGTAGATGATGCAGTCGACAGGGTACTCGACGCCCGCGACCACCACGCCGGTTTCGGTGATGCGCTCCACGCCCTTGCCGTCGGTGTCGATGAGGCGGGTGGAGGGCTCGTTGAAGGCCTGCAGGTAGGCGTCATGGAAGCACGGCCGCTTGCAGAGCTGGCGGTACCAGGCCTTGAGGTCCTGGGCGGCCTTGCTGTCGGCGACGATGGAATCCACCCGGGCGCGGATCTCCTCCATCTTCTCGAAGTCCGAGTCCTCGAAGGCGGCGAGCATGGCCTGTGGGCTCATCTGGCCGGGCGGGATGGTCTTCATCTTCTCGCGGATCCGCCGGGACAGGTCGGTCCAGCCGTCCTGGACCAGGTCCTCCTCGGCGCCGCCGCCGGCCTGGTTCTCGGTGAAGTTCTCGAGCCAGCGCTGCTGCCAGCCGGGGGTGGCGATGGAGGCGAACCAATCGGGATCGATCGGGGCGTTGGCGCGGACGTCCACCGAGGACGGGGTGCGCTGGAAGACCAGCAGTTCCTTGCAGGCCTTGGCGAGATGCGGGACGCACTGCACTGCCGTGGCGCCGGTGCCGATGATGGCCACCCGCTTGTCGCCGAGCTTCGAGAGGGGCGCGCCCAGGGGATCGCCGCCGGTGTAGTCATAGTCCCAGCGGCTGGTGTGGAAGGAATGGCCCTTGAAGGTCTCGATGCCCGGGATGCCGGGCAGCTTGGGTACGTGCAGGGGGCCGGTGCCGGAGCCCAGGAAGCGGGCCGTGAACCGGTCGTCGCGGTTGGTGGTGATGATCCAGACGTCGTTCTCCTCGTCCCAGGTCAGGTCCTTGACCTCGGTGTGGAAGAGGGCGTTGTCGTAGAGGTTGTACTTGCGGCCGATGCGCTGGCACTGCTCGAGGATCTCGGGGGCGTGGGCGTACTTCTCCCGCGGGATGTGGCCCGTCTCCTCCAGGAGGGGCATGTAGATCATCGAGGCGGTGTCGCACTGGGCGCCCGGATAGCGGTTCCAGTACCAGGTGCCGCCGAAGTCACCGGCCTTCTCGATGATGCAGATGTCCTCGTAGCCGGCCTTGC